>CANHUG010000377.1 GCA_947462995.1 Verrucomicrobiales bacterium
AACTCCACATCAAGTCCCGCCGCCGTCACCGCCGCCCGAGCCGCCGCCACCGCCGCCTGCGCCTGCAAATGCACCGTCTCCCGCGCCTCCGCCTGCTCCGGCGACAACGCCTTCCCCTTCAGCAGATCCGCCGCCCGACCAAACTCCCGCTGCGCCGTCACCGCCCCAGCCTCCGCTCGCTGCAACTCCGCCTTCGCCTGCTCCAGTTTCGCCTGATAAACCCTATCATCAATCCGGAACAATTCGTCCCCCGCCTTCACTAACGCCCCAGGCACAACACTCACCGACACCAGCTCCCCCGACACCCGCGGCCTGACCTCCACCGTCTCCACCGCCTCCACCCGTCCGTTCAACGCCGTCCAATCCGTCAGGGTCCGCTCATCCGCGGCCTCCAGCGTCACCGGCACCGGCCCCATCGCCGCTGGCGCTCCCGGCGGTGCCTTCTTGCACGAACTCATCATCACCCCCACCGCCGCTAACATCACGGCATCCCGCCACCCGCTCCTGCTGCTCTCGTTGGTTCTCTTCATGGTCATTTTCAGTAAATTCTCAATCTCACGCCGCCACCGCCCCCACCCCTAGCGTTATCGCCAGCACGCCTTCCTCTAACTCATCCAGCAGCCCCGGATCATTCGCGATCCGCGCCTGCGTCAGCAATCCCTCCCCATACGCAAACACCCGACGCGCCCGCGCCGCCGCCTCCATCGCCCGTTCCTCCCCGCCTCCCCACGCCGCCAGAATCGCCGCCGCCACATACCCCTGATACTCCCCCAGAATCTTCTCAATGCTCCGCCGCAACCCTTCCTCCTGCGTGCTGATCTCCGCCCCCAGCACATGCAACGGACACCCCAGCACCCGCCCAGTCCGCTCCCACATCTCCCGCTGCTCCGCCGCCATCCCGCCACTCCATCGCCGCAAGCGCTCCACAGGCCCCACGTCCTCTCCAACAATCTTCCCCAATTCCTCCCGCCGCTCCGCCCACCCAGCCTCCAATGCCGCCGCCGCCAACGCGGTCTTCGACTCAAAGAAATAATAGAAACTCCCCTTCCTCACCCCCGCCCGCTCACAGATCCCCTCCACCGACGTCGCCCCATACGACCCCGCCCAGATCAGCTCCATCATGGCGCTCATCAGTCGCTCCCGCGCATCACTCGTTCGTCCCATTACCACCCCTCTCTACCCATAGTAGATGACTAGTCAACTATTTCGTGAACCAGCCCACATCCCCCCAGTCGCAAAAACCTTACCACAAGGTCGGAAAAACACTTGCAAGCCTCAGGGACAGTGCCACTCTCCCCGCACCTGAGACGGCCCTCCCGTCTCAAGTGGGTCCTTTGGACATGCTCGGATGGCGGAATTGGTAGACGCGTACGTTTGAGGGGCGTATGGGTAACCGTGGGGGTTCGAGTCCCCCTCCGAGCACCAAACCCTGTCGGCCACGACAGGGTTTTTCGCTTCCCACCCTCCGCTTCTCTCCCTTTGTCCGTTGTCTTCTCCCCTCCCCGCGCCTAAACGCCGCGCATGACTGACTTCCCCATGGGCGTCGCCGGTACCGGTGCCATCGGACGCAACCACGCCCGCGTCCTCGCCTCCCTCCCTGGCGTCCACCTCGCCGCCATCTTCGACTCCGACCCCGCTCGCGCCGCAGAAGTCGCCGCCGAATTCAATACCCGCGCCGTCTCCTCCCTCGACGACCTCGCCGCCTGCACCGGCGCCGTCACCATCGCCACCCCCACCGTCTCCCACTTCGACATCGGCCGCCACCTCCTCTCTCTCGGCAAACACATCCTCGTCGAAAAACCCATCACCGATAACACCGAACAAGCCCAGGCCCTCGCCGACCTCGCTCGCGACCGCGGCCTCGTCCTCCAGGTCGGCCACATCGAACGCTTCAACCCGGTCCTCAGTCTCCTCGAATCCAGTCTCTCCCGCCCGGTCTTCATCGAAGCCCACAGGCTCTCCCCCTTCCCCAACCGCTCCATCGACATCGGCGTCGTCCTCGATCTCATGATCCACGACCTCGAAATCATCCTCCACCTCGTCAAACGACCCGTCGAAAGCATCGACGCCGTCGGCGTCCCCGTCCTCACCAGACGCGAAGACATCGCCAACGCACGCATCCGCTTCGAAGGCGGCTGCGTCGCCAATGTCACCGCCAGCCGCATCAGCCCCGAAAAACTCCGCAAACTCCGCGTCTTCCAGAACGACGCCTACCTCTCACTCGACTACCAGGCCCAGGAAGGCCGCATCCACCGGCTCTCCCCCTCCGGCATCTCCACCGAGGAGGTCCTCATCGAAAAAGACGAACCCCTCAAACTCGAACTCGCCGCCTTCGCCAACTGCGCCCGCAACGGTCTCCAACCCAAGGTCGGCGGCCAGGAAGCCACCGCCGCCCTCGCCCTCGCCCTCGAAATCACCAAGCTCATCGAATCTTCCCCCCGCCCCTCATGACCTGCTTCCTCGTCGCCGGCGAACGCAGCGGCGACCGCCACGGCGCCAGTCTCGTCTCCGAACTCCGCTCGCTCGTCCCGGACGTCGCCATCCACGGGCTCGGCGGCCCGGAAATGCACGCCCTCTCTCCCACCATCACCGACTGGATCGAGGAAGCCGGGGTCGTCGGTCTCGTCGAAGTCCTCCGCAAGTACCCGTGGTTCCGCCGCCGCTTCGCCGAAACCCTCCAATCCATCAACTCCCTCAAACCCGACGCCGTCATCCTCATCGACTACCCGGGCTTCAATCTCCGCCTCGCCGCCGCCCTCCGCAAATCAGGCTTCTCCGGCCGCATCATCTACTACATCAGCCCCCAGGTCTGGGCATGGCACCGCAGCCGCATCCCCAAAATGGCGCGGCTCCTCGACCTCATGCTCTGCATCTTCCCCTTCGAAAAAGCCCTCTACGAAGGCTGCGGGCTCCCCACCGTCTTCACCGGCCACCCGCTCGTCGCATGGCACCGCGCCCGTCGTCTCCCCGAAGGCCGCGACCCTCTCCTCGTCGGTCTCTTCCCAGGCAGCCGCCGACGCGAAATCACCAAACACTTCCCCCCTCTCCTCGAAGCCGCCTCCATCCTCGCCCGCGACAACCCGTCCCTCCGCTTCGCCGCCTCCGCCGCCTCCCCGGCCCGCGCCGCACTCATGCAGGAATTCGCCGCCCGCCATCCCGTCCCCAACCTCACCATCGAAACCGGCACCGTCCACACCCTCATGCAGCGCGCCGTCTGCGGAGCCGTCGCCAGCGGCACCGCCACCCTCGAAGCCGCCATCCACGGGCTCCCCCACACCCTCATCTACAAGGTCAGCCCAGCCACCTACGCCGCAGGCAAACTCCTCATCCGCGTCCCCTTCCTCGGTATCGTTAACATCCTCGCAGGCCGCGAACTCGTCCGCGAACTCATCCAGCACCACTGCTCAGGCCCCCAAATCGCCGCCGAACTCTCCCGCCTCCTCCTCAACCCCGACACCCGCGCCTCCCTCGTCTCCAGCCTAACAGCCGTCGTCAACCAACTCGACGGCCAAAACGCCTACCTCAACGCCGCCACCGCCATCATCCACTCCATCCAATCCCCACCACCCCGCACCACCATTCAAATCGCACCCCGGAAGGGTGCCAGCCTGTAGCCGGCGGTCGAGCGCAAGCGATACCACCGAATATCGCCCCCACCTCACCACAAACCCGCGTCACCCCCGGTCGCCAAAACAATAACACAGAACCCCGTGCGAGGTTCACCCATCCTAACTCGCCCTCCCACGCGCCAACGGCGCAACCCATACCAGCCTGGGGCAATCGCCCCAGGTTACCACCAACAAATCACCCCGAGTCCTGTAGGGACGCCCCATCCCCACCTCCCAACAAGCCGTCCCCCAGTTACGGCTCCCGTAACCTTGGACTGCGGAAGCCTGCTGCCGCTTTCCCGGAGCCAGCCCGCTGGCCCGGCACCATTCAAGCATCCCTCCCAACAAGCCCCCCACCCCACAAGCCCCCTTTTACTATTCACCATTTTCCAATTTCCAATTTCCCCAACTCGCCCTCCCACGCGCCAACGGCGCAACCCATACCAGCCTGGGGCAATCGCCCCAGGTCACCACCAACAAATC
>CANHUG010000378.1 GCA_947462995.1 Verrucomicrobiales bacterium
CCTCCCACGGCTCCCCTCCGCCAATCCCTCCAGCACCGCACGCCGCCGCCCACCATCCCCATCCGCCGCCGCCTTCACCAACCGCGCCAGCGCCCCTGGCGCACTCTCCGCACGATCCATCAACGCCCGAGCCGCCCACCGCGTCAGCCGTTCCCACCGCGACCCCGCCGCCAGCTCCGCCACCGCTTCAGGATCCGACGTCACCAATGGAGTCAATCCATACCAGACCATCTCGGGCAGGTTGTGATCCCCCGCATCCTCCGCCCGACCCGTCAGCGCCGCCGCCAGCTTCCCCCGCGACGCCGCAGGCAACCGCTGCAGCATCGACGCCAGCGCCAGTCTCACCAATCCCGATGCGTCACCCGCCGCCATCCGCACTAACTTCTCCTCAAGCGCCGCTCCCGGTCCCGGCCCCGCCTCGCGCCGCCCCACAATGTCATCCATCGGCCACGCATCACTCAGCAGCCGCAACGCCCAAACCCGCAAATGCTCGTCCTCCGCCTCCAGCAGCGGCATCAGCACATCCTCACCCGCCTTCCCCAACGCCTGCAGCGCCCACAACGCCCGCAATCGCTCCACCACCACCCCTCCCCCAGCCACCACCCCGCGCAACCAATCCTCCGACACATCCCCAGCCCGCAACTGCTCCCGCCACCGCCGCTCATACCACGGATTCGCATGCCGCAGCATTTTCTCCGCATCCGCCCTCCCTAACGGCAACTGCAGCACTTCCCCACTGGCCCGCTCCCCCGCCACACTGTAAATCCGCCCACTGTTCCGGTGCACTCCCGTGTGATCATGGCACTCGCCCGTATCACTCCAGTCAATCACATACACCGCCCCGTCCGGCCCCGTCGTCAGATCCATCCCCCGAAACCACGGGTCCCCCGACAACAGCACGTCAGGCTCGTGTCTCCCCACATAACCACTGCCCTCTCGCTCAAGGCGCTCCACGTTCAGCCGCCGCCCATGCATGTTGAAGGTCACCAGCTTCCCCTCCATCGCCGCCGGCCAGCTGCCCCCCTGACAGATCATCATCCCCACATGCGCATGCCCGCCCCCTAACTCGTTCGCCTTCCCATCCCGCGACTGCTGCCACCCTTTCCCTCTGTCGAAATGCCAGTGGTCCGCATGCATGTCCAGGCGCTCGTAAACATACGGATTCGGATCAGTCCCGAACGACTCCAGAAAGTGCGCCCCCGGTATCATATGCCACAAGTGCCCGTTCACCGTGTTGATGAAAAACATCTCGCCGTGCGCGTCCCAGTCATGTCCCCACGGATTCGTCGTCCCGTGCGCCAGCACTTCCACAGTCTTCCGCTCCGGATGATACCGCCAGATCCCTCCCTCCAGCCCCGGCCGCTTCGCCTCCGGCGTCCCCGGCACACCCGGCTTCCCGGGACACGAATGCCCGCACCTCCCGTACAACCACCCGTCCGGCCCCCACCGCAACCCGTTCGCAAAATTATGATAGTTCCCCTGCGCCACCGTAAACCCGTCCAGCACCGTCACAGGCGGCCCGTCCGGCACATCGTCCCCATCCGCATCCGGCACAAATAACAACTCCGGCGGACACATCAGCCACACTCCCCCACGCCCGGGCTGCACACTCGTCAGGCGCTGCAATCCATCCACAAACACCTTCCGCCCTCGCGCCCGCCCCCCATCCTTTCCTAGCTCGAAAATCACCACGCGGTCCCGCTGCCGTTCGTCAAACCGCACCGACGGCTCCGCATACGTGAAATTCTCCGCGACCCACAGCCGCCCCCGCCCGTCCCAACTCATCGCAATCGGATTCCTCACCTCCGGCTCCGACGCCACCACCGTCACCCGGCAACCCGCAGGCACCCGCCACGCCGCCGCCGCTTCCTCCGCCCCCATCAACGGCACGCCTCCCGCTCGCTCGCTGTCCACAGGCTCTGGAAAATCCCCAGCCATCACCCGCACCACCCCAGCCATCACTAGCATCAGCATCAGCATCAGTACTCGTCGTTTCATCCCCCAACCCATAACCTCCCACCCACCCCGCCGCCGCCCCCGCATCAGCGGAACCCATCCCATCCCGAAGCTTGCCTCGATCCCCGCATCCATGCCATCATCCCCCCATGCCCGCCTTCCACCCCCTCTCCCTGCCCGTCCAGTAATCCCCCCCTCGCTCCGCCATTGCCCCGGCGCGTTCCCCGCCAAACCAATTCCCCTCATCGCAGGTGCTTTGCGGACCTGCCCACCCCCTTTTCCCATGAACCGCCGTCTCCTCTGCGTCTTCGCAGCCCTCTCTTGCGCCCTCCCCGCACGCGCCCAGCTCGTCATCAGCGAATTCCTCGCCAGCAACGTCTCCGGGCTCCGCGACGAACTCTTCGAAAAGGAAGACTGGCTCGAAATCGAAAACCAGTCCGGCGCCACCGTCTCCCTCAGCGGCTGGTACCTCACCGACGATTCCGCCCGTCTCCGCAAATGGCCGCTCCCGTCATGGACGCTTGCCGCCGGACGCCGCATCGTCGTCTTCGCCTCGGATCGCGACCGCCGCCCGCCCCAGGCCGTCGCCGGTCAGGACAATCCCGGCACGCCCGCCCAGCCGCGCATGGCCACTAACTTCAAAATCTCCAACAACGCCGGACGCTTCCTCGCCCTCACCAAAGAGGGCACCGGCGGCGTGGTCGCCGTCGTCTCCGCCTACACTTACCCGCGCCAGGTCCCCGACGTCCCCTACGGGCTTTCCCTCAACACCTCCCCGCTCGTCCCCGCCAACGCCCCGGCCAAAGCCTTCGTCCCCACCACCACCAACGGCGGCGACGCCCTCAGCACCACATGGCGCGGAGGCTCCGAACCATTCGACGACTCCTCATGGTCCTCCGGCTCGCTCGGCGCTGGCATCTCCGGCACCCCAACCATGGTCGCCGCCACTAACCTCAAACTCCGTCTCAACGCCGACTCCGCCGCCACCCTCGCCAACGATTCCTCCGGCAACGCCCGCAACGGCACCAACACCGGCAACACCACCCTCTTCATGCCCGCTGCCTCCGACGCAGCTCCTTCCCCCCTCCTCCGCCGCGGCTCGCTCCAGTTCGTCGCCAACGCCAACAACGCCAGCAGTTCCCAGCTCACCCTCCCCGCCCACACGGACTTCAACGCCGTCTCCGGTACCATCATGTTCTGGATGAAATCCGGCCAGACTGCCATCGCCCCGGGCGGCAACGAGGGAGCCATGCTCTGGGACCGCCGCACCACCACCGGCAATGTCCTCGTCCTCACCGCCTCCTCCAACGCCAACCCCGGCCGGATCTTCAGCCAGCCAGCCGGCGGTGGTTCGTTCTACTCCCTCGCCCGCGTCGACGACGACCGCTGGCACCACATCACGTTCGTCTACAACGGCGCTGCCGGCGGCACCGACCGCTTCTACGTCGATGGCCTCGCCTCCGGCGCCATCACCCACACCAACGCATGGTCATGGCCCGCCGCCCAGATCATCGAACTCGGCCGCTCCCACGACACCTACTGGCAGAAATACAACGGGCTCCTCGACGAGGTCCGCTTCTACAATACCGCCCTCACTCCCACCCAGATCTCCCAGATCTTCAACGGCGCCGACGAATCCGTCGACCCAGCCGACCTCAACCTCAATCTCGCCGCCTCCCTCCCCGGCAACCCCGGAACCTTCCTCCGCATCCCTTTCTCCATCTCCAACCCCGCCGCCATCAACACGCTCCGCTTCACCGCCCGCTCCAGCGACGGCTTCACCGCATGGCTCAACGGCACCCGCATCACCTCGCTCAATTCACCAGCCGACCCGCTCTGGAACAGCGCCGCTTCCTCCACTTCCATCCCCACCCGCTCCTCCATCACCGACTTCCCCGCCTCCTCCCTCGTCTCCGGCACCAACATCCTCGCCATCCAGTCGCTCAACAATTCCCCGACCGACCCTAACTCTCTCGCCGTCGCCTCCCTCGACGCGCTCTCCATCGACCCCGCCGGTGCCTACCTGCTCTCCCCCACACCCGGCACCGCCAACTCCGGCACCCGCACCAACATCGGCCCGTTCGTCACCGATGTCCTCTACCACGGCACCCAGGAACTCCCTAACCG
>CANHUG010000379.1 GCA_947462995.1 Verrucomicrobiales bacterium
AGCGACTGAGATTGGCTCTGAAGTCACGCCAGTTGCCGAGGTGATCACCGCGAAGCCCGACGCTTTAATCGAGTTCAGCTTATAGACTCCTGGTTTGAGCGGGGTTTTTGGATGGTCCACGGCCCCGTCGAGTTCCACGGCACACCCACTCTGGAAGAAGCCGATGATCTCCGAAACGTCGGTGCCTTGCAAGGCAAGGAGTTCCCTCCGCACCTTGCCGGGCGATTGGAAGACATACACTGGGCGGACACGGACTTTGCCTTTTGAGTCGGCGTAGAGGTAGTAGCCGCGATGGCGTTCGCCTTTGCGGAGGGAGGGGCGGGAATCGCCTTTGGAGAGATCGGCGAACTCGGTGAGGTCTTCGGCTACGACGAGGCGCACGAACTTCACGGGCGCACCGGATCCGTTCTTGCTAGGCTGTCGGAAGCTTTTGCAGAAATGCTGCCATGCATCGGCATTTGGGTCATTGTCGCGGATAAAGCTTTCAATGGCCGCGCGAATGCCGGGATCGAGGATCTTAGCCACATCTTTCCCCAGCGTCTTGAGTTGGAAGACCGGATTGAGGCCTGTGTAGCCGAGTTCGTTGAGGGCACAGCGCTTGGTGGCGACCGGCCCGTTGTATTCCTTGGTCCGGCGCGCGCCATAGAAACTTTCCTCGAGGCGGGGTTTCTCGAAGCAAAGGTTGGTGGGAACGACTTTTTCCAGTTCGACGCGAATGGTGTCTCGATTCACGTTTTCCGGAAGTCTCACACTGACTTGCTTGGTGGGATCGGAAGTCCACTGCGGCAGGAATGAGAGCACCATTGCATCGAGTGCGTGGTGGCGCTTATCGGCACGGCACTTTTTATCGATCTCAGACTCCGTTTTGGCGCTACCCTCTTCGTTCAGCTTCTGTTCGAGGGCGGCGATGTCCTGACCGAGCAGAGAATTGAGATGATACTTCCGGCGGACGCGTGCGGTGAGTCCGCCTGGGAGCACGACGACCTTGCGTGGTCCGCCTGCGAAATTCCGCGGCCAACCGAAGAACAGGCAGACCACCATTTGCGCGAGGCGGGCGATCCATGCCGTCTCGGCAAGCGTCTGGTAACGCTGCACCTGGTCGGGGGCGTCCTGCTGAGTGAGGAGGCGGACCTTCTTGGGTCGCAGTTGAAAAGTGCGAGTGCGGACCCTTTCCACGAAGCTGTCCCAGCCGGGACGATGGTCCTCGTGAAACCACTGCCATGGAGTGCGTCGGCCCTTAGCGGAATTGCAGGACGCACAGCACAGGGCGAAATTCCAGTACGCGCCCGGGCCGCCCAAGGCGTCCGGCACAATGTGGTCAAGGTGGGTGTTCGGCAAATCGACGAGGCCGATGGTCGTTTCGCAGTACATGCATTGGGCTCCCTGATCCTTCATCAACTGGTAGCGCAACCCGTCCCGACCGGAACCAGCTTCATTGCGTGCCTCGGCGCGTGCCTCGCGGCGCTCTTTCTGAAATTTGGCGAGCTCTAGCTTCGCTTTTGTTCCCATGAAATCCTCGCGCACGAATTCGATGGCGACATGGTCCGGCGTCCCGTGAGCATCCTGCAACTCACGGAGCAGTTTCCACAGCGTTTCGAGACGATGCCGCACGATGGGGTTGTTCTGCCGTCCGATCAGTGCCCGGATTTTGGCATCCGGGGACTGGCCGGCATTTTCGACGAACGAGAGCGATTCATCCGGCAAGTAGAAGTTCTCCCATGTGGCCGCGTGACCGCCTGACGAACGGATCTTCAGGAAAAAGTCGAGATCTGAAGGAATTAATCCTTTGAGGGGAACGGTGTTGCCATTCAGTTCGGCCAGAGCATCGGCGTGGGCCGCGGCGGGTGACTTGCCGGAGAGAATGAGTTTTTTCGCCAACTTGAGCGCGGGTTTCGAGAAGCGGGAGCGACCCGAAAGGCGGGGGGCTTCCACTACCGTCTGGTTGGGCAGCAGGGCCACCCCGCCGAATCGCCCGATGATCTTCTGAAGCTGCGCCTTCGTGAGCTTGAAGTACTCGGCGTTCTGCTTTGCGCCGACCTCGCGCTGCCGATCTTCGAAAACTGTCCGGATCTGTTCCACGGTGAATCCCGCATCCTGGCCACCTGCGAGGGCGAAGCGGAAGTTCTTCAATTTCATCAGAAACGTGACCTCTGCGGGGAGCAGAGATTCCGGATCAAAGGTGCCGTCTTTGAGTTTTCGAGGCTCGCATTTGGCGGCGTGGAAGCGGGTGATGAGGGCGCAGCGATCGATGGCGCGATTGTCGAAGGTGGGAACCTTCTGCGCGAGCACGCCCTGCCAGTCGTCCGCTTTGCCGCGGATCAGGACCTTGCCGGTGCGTTCCCTGAAACGATCCTGCGCCTGTGGGTTCTTGTAGGAGGCGTAAGCAGAATGCGCCGGGCCATAGAGCAGGTCTTCTGCGTGAGGGGCGAGGGCGGGGAGTTGTTGCGCCGCTGCTGCGATGAGGGCGCTGATTTCGGCTTCTACAGACCGACGCAGGAAGATCAGGTTTTTCGCGGATTCGGCTTCGTGGTTCTGGCGGATGGCCGTTTTTTCCGGGGCGTCTGGATGCCACAATCCCATGAGTTGCGCTTCGAGGTAGCACGGAAACTGGCACTCTGGAGGAAGGTGTTTGATTTTGTCTTGAGCTTCGTTGGCCCTGTTCAAGGTCACTGCGGCCTCATCTTTCGCATCCTTTGCGCTGCTGCGTTCCTGGGACTTCCACGGCAGATCGGGGTCATAGCCGCGTTTCTGAATTGCGTTGTGAAGGGCTTTGAAAATTTGCCATGGCAGGAGCGGTTGTCCCTGGAGCAGCCGGATGCGGAGCACTGCGCCGCAGTAGCAGGTTTCAGCCCCGGCGGGATCGGAGGGCGCGCCGTCTTTCGTGCGGCTGGATTCTTGAGGGGGAAATTCGCGCTCGAGGCGGTAGTCGCCTTTTTCGGTGCGCCATGTGTCGGCGTTTTTGACGGGCTTGCGCCCGGTGAGGACTGCGGCGAAGAGTCCGGCGCGGTGGAAGGTGTCGCGGAGCCATTGTTCGCGAGCGTTGTGCGCTTCGCGGGTTCGCCACATCCGGCGGCGTGTGCGTGCCATGTCAATCGAAGCGAATCCGTCAGGGATGAGCAGCGAATCTACGTACTTGAACTTCAGGCCCTGGCGGACGGCGATCCCGAAGGAGCCGGTGCCGATGTCGAAAGCCCAAATGTGCTGGGATGCTGTGCTCATACATGGGTCCATAACATCGCGGGGGCAGGGCGGCAAGCTGTTCCGCTGGCAGAGGTGCGCAGGTGGGGATGGCGGCCGTATGGATTGGTGGTTCCGAGGGGTGCACCTAGTGACTGTGCTGGCAGGATGACGACAGCGGGCCGGATGCGGTGTCCGTGTTTCGGGCCGAGTCAGGAGATGATGCTCTGGCAGTCGCGGATGCATTTGAGTCGGTCCGGGAGGAGCGGGTTCGCCGACGACCTGGCCATTGGTGGGTTTGCGATTGCGGTTTTCGAGGCAATCAACGAACATTGGTGATGGATTCGTCAGAGTCATCACAACAGAAGGCTAGCGAGGCAACACTTAATCTGGCCAGGGTGCTTCGGGAGCACGAGGAGAGGGTGCGGGCGAAAAGACTGGCAGGTTTGCATTCGCCTCCAGCGCTGACGACAGAGGAGATGTTAAAGATGCTCAACGAGGGGTTGCCTCCGGAGATGCATTTCCGGTTGATAAAGGCAGGGCGACCGGGGCCAATAACCATGACGCTGAAGTCCAAGCGTGGCTGAGAGCAGTTGAGGCGGCAAAGGTGGCGGAACGACAGGGACAAGAGTCGTGGGCAACGCTTCGGGGGAATGCGGATGCGGCGGGGCGTTGCGGGTGATTTCGGCGGGTGCGGGAATTGGGGGCGGTGGATTTGTGAGGGAGGGGCGGGGTTGATGAGATGGAGGGAGCGGACGGATTGGACGGATCTGACGGATCGGGTTGGCTTGGGTGGAGATGGACGGGATGGACGGGATGGACGGGATGGACGGGATGGATGGGATGGATGGGATGGATGGGATGGATGGGATGGATGGGATGGATGGGATGGATGGG
>CANHUG010000380.1 GCA_947462995.1 Verrucomicrobiales bacterium
GCAGCATCTCCAGCGCCCGCGGCCAGATCGCTTCCAGCGGGTCTTCCCGGGTCCTCCATGTGTGCGGCTGCGGCCGCTGTTCGAGGGGGTTGCTCTGCCGCAAATGCTTGCGGGCGGTGTTGCGGGACATGCCCGCTTTCATGGCACTCATACGGATGGTTGCTCCTTGGTTGCGCTCGTGAACGAGCTTTGTGAGTTGGGTTTTCTTGACCACAACCCGAAGCAACACGCGCCGCCCCGACCGGTGTCAAACCGCGTGCCGCAGAGCACCGCGTCCGCCCCGGAGAACCACCCGATCAGGGGTCAGTTCTAATTGTCGTCGGGGGTCAGTTTTAATTGTCGCCGGACAGCGGGTGGACAAAAGGGCGGTTCGGCGTGGGTACGGGGTGGGGGATGCGGTAATTGGACAGACCTCTTCGTGGGGATGGGGCTTGGTACAGTGGGTGGCGAGGTGGGTGGTTTGGGGTGGAGGCAGGGACGGGACGGTCTTGTTGCGGGAGGGTGGAAAAGGAAAGGCGATGGCCCTTTGGGGGACCATCGCCTGACCGGTGAAGAGGTGTGGAGCGGGGGGCGGTTATCTGGCCGCTGGTTCCGCGGGTTTGGGGGCTTCGGCGGGTTTGGTTTCTGCTGCCGGGGCCGGGGCCGGGGCTGGGGCGTCGGCGGCGGGAGCTGGTGCCGGAGCTGGGTCTGCTGCTGGTTTGGCGTCGGCGGTAGGAGCTGGAGCTGGAGCTGCTGCGGGCTTGGTGTCGGCGGCAGGGGCTGCGGGTTTGGTTTCCGGGGCCGGGGCTGGGGCAGCGTCGGCGGGTTTCAGGTCAGGTGCTGGGGTGGCTTCTGGGGCTGGGTCGGACAGTTTGATGTCGTCGGAAGGTTTGGGGTCGGCGGCGGGAGGGTCACCGAGGAGGGAATCGACGTTGAAGCCGGCGGCGGCGGGGTCGGCGGCTGGGGTTGGGGGGGCTTCGGGGACGAAGTCGACGAGGACTGGGGGTTTTTGTTTGATTTTGGAGTCGACGCGGGTTTGGGCCTCTGCGCGAACTGGGCTGCCTGCGAAGGCAGGGGTGGTGAGGATTTTGTCGTAGAATTTCTTGGCGGCGTCGGTGTCACCGGCGGCCCATTTGAGGTCGCCGAGGCGGAGGAGGGCGATGGGGGAGTAGATGGTGCCGGTGGCGGCGACGGCTTCGAGTTCTTTTTCGGCGCCGGCTTTGTCGGGGGATTGGAGGAGGTAGTCGCCGATGCGGAAGGCAGCGAGGTCGCGGAGCGAGTGGTTGGGGAATTTGGAGATGAATTCCTTGAGGGTGTCGACGGCTTCGCCTGGGCGGTCTGCGCTGAGGAGACTGGCGGCGAGGACGAGGGCGCTGCCTGCGCCGGCTTCTGAGCCGTGGTCTGCGGCGGTTTTTTTGAGGTCGGCGACGGTATCGGCGCGGACGAAGCTGAGGGCGGCTTCTTTTTGTTTGTGTTCGGACCAAAGCCGCTGGCCCCAGTAGGCGGTGGTGCCGAGGATGGCGAGGAGGCCTACGAGGATGATCTTGGGTTTGTGCTGGATGAGGAGGTTTTCGAAGGCGCTGTGTTCGTATTCGAGGACAGCGACTGGGGGTTTGGAAGGGGTGAGATGGTCGGCCATGGGATGGGGGCGGTGAGGGGTGTGAGGGAGTGTGGAGGATCAGGCGCCGACCTTGGCGCGGGCTTCGTCGGCGAGGGCAGTGGAGAGGTAGCGTTCGCCGGTGGAGCAGGCGATGGTGACGATGAGTTTGCCGGCGTTTTCGGGTCGTGCGGCGACTTGGAGAGCGGCGTGGACGTTGGCTCCGGTGGAGATGCCTGCGAGGATGCCTTCTTCTTTGGCGAGACGGCGTGCCATGGCGAAGGCGTCGTCGTTGGAGACCTTGATGACTTCGGAGACGACGGAGAGGTCGAGGTTATTGGGGACGAAGCCTGCGCCGGTGCCCTGGATTTTGTGAGGGGCAGGGACGACGGGGTCGCCGGCGAGGGTTTGGGAGATGACTGGGCTGGCTTCTGGTTCGACGGCGATGG
This sequence comes from Verrucomicrobiales bacterium, assembly GCA_947462995.1. GTDB lineage: Bacteria > Verrucomicrobiota > Verrucomicrobiia > Verrucomicrobiales > V1-33 > V1-33. The sequence goes on from CANHUG010000380.1 coordinate 2,026, forward strand.
CGGCGAGGGAAGGTTTGTGGTGGCGGAGGGCGCGGGTGACGCCGGTGATGGTGCCGCCGGTGCCGACTGCGGCGATAAAGATGTCGATGTTGCCGCTGGTATCGTCCCAGATTTCCTGGGCGGTGGTTTTTTCGTGGATGGCGGGGTTGGCGGGGTTATTGAACTGCTGGGGCATCCATGCGCCAGGGGTGGAGGCGAGGATTTCCTCGGCTTTTTCGATGGCGCCCTTCATGCCTTTGGGGCCGGGGGTGAGGACGAGTTCTGCGCCGAGCATGGCGAGGAGCGTGCGGCGCTCGAGCGACATGGTTTCGGGCATGGTGAGGATGAGTTTGTAGCCTTTGGCAGCGGCGACGAAGGCGAGGGCGATGCCGGTGTTGCCGGAGGTGGGTTCGACGATGACGGTGTCCTTGGTGAGGAGGCCTTTTTGTTCGGCGTCTTCGATCATGGCCATGCCGATCCGGTCTTTGACGGAGCCGAGCGGGTTGAAGTACTCGCACTTGAGGGCGACGGTGGCGGCGAGGCCTTTGGAGACGTGGTTGAGGCGCACGAGTGGGGTGCGACCGACGGTTTCGACGATGTTGTTATAGAGACGGCCCATGGCGGGAAAGTGGATTGGGGGTAAGGGAGGCCGCGACGTTGGAAGGGCGAAGCGACCGTGATCAGCAGTAGGGCGGCGGGGGATGAGCGCAAGAAAGTTTTCGGAGGTGGGCTGGGTCGGATGGGGGTAAAGTGCGGGATTGCGTGATGGGGCTGGATTTGCTTAACTGGCTGGGAAAAGAAATCCTGAGGACCAACACGATGACTGAGTGTGCAGCGTACAAGAGCGTGGCGGGGGCCTGTTCCCTTGTGTTGTGGGGGAGTGTGCTGGGGTGTGTGGCGCAGGGGCAGGGAGGGGTGCCGCCGCTGACGGTGGAGCGGGTGCTGGAGTTGAAGGTGCGGGGGAAGGAAGGGGCGGCGTACCGGGTGGAGCGATCGGACGATCTGGTGGGGTGGCAGCCGATGGGTGGGCGGTATTTCGGGGTTGGGGAGGAATTGGTGCTGAGTGCGGCGGCGGGTAGTGGGGTGAGCGGGCGGGGGCCGTTTTTCCGGGTGCGTGAGGAGGTGGGGCCGGAGGGCGGGTTTGCGCCGGGGAGTTTTGCGGGGCGGCGGGTGCGGGTGAATGCGGGGAATTTGTCGGGATTGCTGGTGGGCGGGCCTGCGGCGTCGGTGCAGTTGATCGGGGTGGGCGGGGAAGTGGCTGGGGCGATGCGGTGGGTGCGGACTGGGGAGGCGAGCGGGTGTGCGATGGTGGAGTGGGAGGGAGGGGCGAAGGATGTGATGGTGTTTGAGTTTGCGTCGGAGGGATGCGGGCGGGTGAAGGTGGAGCGGTATCGTGGGGATGGCGCGTATGCGGGTGGGGGATCGGGGACCTTTTTGGAGGTGCCGGTGGAGGCGGTGCCGTTGGTGCCGCCGGTGCTGAGTGCCGGGGAGGTGGTGCTGGCGGGGGCGGGGAGGGCGCGGTTGGTGGAACTGGTGGCGGGCGGACGGGCGATGGAGGCGGGGAGGCCGGATGCGGTTTGGAGTTGGGCGGTGACGGGGGCCGGGGCGGCGAAACTGGAGTTGCGTCAGAGTGGCGGGGTGACGGAGCAGGTGGTGCTGACGTTTACAGCGCCGCGGTGCGGGAAGTGTGTGAGCACGGTGGTGAAGGACGGCGTGAAGACGGAGGAAGTGCAGACGCGGTTCAGCGTGGCGCCGGTGCCTTGAGGGGCTAGGCTGCTTTGATGATCTTTGGCATTGGGGTCACAGGCGGGACGCCCGTGCCACTTTGCGTGGTGCCGGTGCCTTGAGGGGCTAGGCTGCTTTGATGATCTTTGGCAATGGGGTCACAGGCGGGACGCCCGTGCCACTTTGCGTGGTGCCGGTGCCTTGAGGGGCTAGGCTGCTTTGATGATCTTTGGCATTGGGGTCACGGGTGGGACACCCGTGCCAGTGTGCCCGGCATGGGCCTTAACTAATGACATGAAACGATGACATCGGAGCTGGTGAGAGCAACCGTAGCTGAACCGCAA
>CANHUG010000381.1 GCA_947462995.1 Verrucomicrobiales bacterium
GCCGCCGTCCCCGCACACACTTCCTGCACATAATAAGAACGCAGCTTCCCTATCAACTCCGCATCCACCGCCTTCTCCGGCCCGTCTTTGATCACCTGACGCAACGCCTCCGGCGCTTCCATCAAATCCTTCCCCGCCACACTCCGCCTCCACGCCGCAAACGATACCCCCGGATCACTCGCCGGATCCGTCTTCCCCGCAAATCCCAGATGGTCAAACCACACCGTCCCGCCATTCACCGTGAACGCATACCCCGTCACCGCCAGCCCCGCAGCCATCCCCATCTTCGCCGCCGGCACATTCAACCGCACCCACTTCCCAACCTCCGGCAACGGCCCCGCCACATAACGCTCCGTCGTCCCCTTCTTCCCGAACTCAATCAGGTCCGCTCCCCACACCGCCCGATGCTGCCACGTCCCACCACTGTGAAACTGCACCATCACTTCCTCCGGCGGATCCGCAGGATCAAGATACACCATCAGAAACATCTCCCCGCCTTCAGGCACCACTAGCGGATTCCCCCCGGATTCATAGTAATCCTGCGCCAGCCCCGCCCCGCCACGCTTCAGCGACACCGCCCCGCTGAAAACCGGCTCCGGTGCCTTCACCAGTTGCACTGGATGCCCCACCGCCCCGGGATTCGATCCCTCCGGAAATCCATCCTCAAACCACACGCGCTCCACCGTCACTGGCTCAGGCCGCGGATCCGCCTCCGCTGGATCACGATACCCCGCCTTCACCTCCAGCGCCGCCAGTTCCTCCCGCGCCTTCATCTCCTTCACACGCCATTCCTCCTCGCGCCGCCCGGAATCCCCAGCCTTCACCTTCACCACCGGTTCCGTCAGCAGCGTATTCCCATCCATCGCCGGATCCGCATTCGACACAAAAAACGCATACAGCGAATAAAAATCCTTCTGCGTGATCGGATCATACTTGTGATCATGACAAACCGCACACCCAGCCGTCAGCCCCAGCCACGTCTGCGCCATCGTCGCCGTCCGGTCCACCGCATAACGGAAAATCAGCTCCGCATCAATCGATCCACCTTCCCCCGTCGTCACGTTACATCGGTTGAAACCAGTCGCAATCAGCGCATCCGCCCCGCCCTCAGGCATCAGATCACCCGCAATCTGCCACTCGCTGAACCGGTCAAACGGCAGGTTCTCATTGAACGCCCGCACCACCCAGTCCCGATACGCCCACATCTGCCGCTCATTGTCCAGATGCATCCCGTGCGTGTCCCCATACCGAGCCGCATCCAGCCACGGCCGCGCCATCTCCTCCCCGTAATGCACCGACCCCAGCAACCGGTCCACCACACGCTCATACGCCCCCTCCGCTCCATCCGCCAGAAATGCCTCGCTCTCCGCAACCGACGGCGGCAACCCAGTCAACGCCATCGTCACCCGCCGGATCAATGTCGCCCGGTCCGCCTCGCCACCCGCCTTCAGCCCGCCAAACCCTGCCCCCAGAAACGCATCCACCGGATGCCCTCCCCCCGGCGCAACCACCGCCACCGGCGGCGTGAACGCCCAATGCGCCTCGTATGGCGCTCCCTCGGCAATCCATCGCTTCAGCAACGCCTTCTCCGCCTCGCTCACCGTCTTGTGCGACTCCGGCGGCGGCATCAAATCATCTTCATCCGTCGTCACCAACCGCTTCCACAACTCGCTCGACTCCACATCCCCAGGCACCACCGCCGCCCGACCCTCCGCGTTCTTCAAAGTCGCCCCCTCCCTCGTGTCCAATCGCAAATCTCCCTTCCGCTTCCCGGGGTCAAACCCGTGACACGCAAAACACCGGTCCGCCAGCAGCGGCCGGATGTCCCGGTTGTACTTCACCTCCGCAGCAACCGGTGCCGCAAATGCAAGAATCAGCAGTATCCCTCGACGCATCCACCCGGAACGCTCCCGCACACCCCCGTCTGTCACCAGTCAATCCCCACCGAGAACGAATAATTCCGCCCGCGCTGGAAACTCGAAAACACTTTCTGATCCCCCACCCCGTACCGCCGCTCAAACTCCGCATCCAGCAGGTTCGCCGCACGGAACGTCAGCTTCGCCGATTTCCCAAGCTTTTTCGAAATCGACCAGTCCAGCGTCGACACCGGCATCTGGTAAATGTCAGGATATTCCTCATTCACCCCCGCCAGCGCCAGCATCTGCCCGGTCACGTTCAGAAAGATCCCCGTGTACAACCCCCAGTCCTTGTTGTCGTACCCGATGTTGAAATTCAGAATGTAATCCGGCTGACCCTGCAACCGCCGTGACGCATCCCCGAAAATCGGACGCTTCCGCTCCGCACGCGAGAAAATCTTCGAATAGTTGAACCCCACCGAAATATCCTCCAGCTCGTCCGCCACAAATCCTAGCGATCCCTGATACTCCAGCTCCATCCCGTACACCTGCCCGTTGTCCACATTCGAAAACCGCCTAACCGCGCCATTCTCCAGCTCGATCGGATTGTCGATCATCTTCGTGAACAATGACGCCGCCGCCGTCTGCTTCCCGTTCCCGTACTCGTACCGCACATCGTAATTCGTAATCGACGACATCTGCAGCCGCCGGTTCCCGATGAAAATCACGTTGTCGAAAATGTCCAGAAACGGCACCGGCGCAATTTCCTTGAACGACGGCCGCGCCACCGTCTTCGACGCCGCCAGCCTCAGCTTCGTGTTGTCCGACATCGACCACGTGAACGCCGCCGCAGGCAGCACGTCCGTCCTCACAATCCTCGCACGCGTCAGCCCAGCCACATACGGATCATCGCTCCCCTCCGCAATAATCGTGTTATAAAGATTCTCCCCACCGGTAATCTGCGAGTACTCCTCCAGATCCTCAGGCTGCACCAGATTCGTCCCCGGATTCGACGACTCACCAACGTTCCCGTACTCCTCGATGTCCGTCGCATCAATCGTGAAGTCCGTCGTCTCCACCCGCGCCCCCACCACAAACTCAAGATCCCCCTGCTTCCAGTCCAGCATCCCGAACCCGGCACCAATCCGCTGGCTCCCAGTGTAAATCTCCGGCGCAAGCGACTCCCGGATGAGTATCAACTCACTGCTCAATCGCGTGAAGTTGTCCCCGAAACTATCAGGGTCCGCCGCCGTCGGCTGCACCGTCGTATCGTAAATCCGCCCGTTCAGCCGCTCGTCATACGTGAACGTATCCCCGCGATAACGCCGGTCCGTATCGTCAATCCCCCCGCCCATCGTGAACTTCAGAAAATCCTCCGAATCCTTGTTCCCGCTCAGCCACATGTCGAACTCCACGTTCAACGACACGTTGTCGTCAAATGTCTCCCCCCAGTAACGCCGCAACGCCGGCAAACTCGGCGTCGGCTGCGTGAAATACTGCGGCGAAAACCCGTCCGCCGCACGCTGCAGATCATACCGCGTCGTGAACACCCGGCTGTCAGGCTGCAACTGCGACGACTTGTTCCACGACAATGACGGCCGGAATCCCAGGGTCTGCCCGTCATTCAACACAAAATCCCCGCCAATCTGCACCGTCTGCAACTGCCGCTGCGAATACTGAATCGCCTCCCGCACCGAATAATCCGGCGAATCAGGCTCGCCACGAGGCCGCCCCCACTGGAAATTCGTCGAATCCTCCGCCAGCCGGTTGAAGAAATACGTCGCCGTAATCTCACTGTGATCTCCCGTCTTCACCGACGCCCCCGCCAGCATCCCCGCCCGCGTCGTCTCAAGTCCACGCCTCACCGTCGCCGGAATATACGGCTCCTGTTCCGTCCCATCCTGCAGGAATCCCACCCGCCCCTGAATCTCGTCAGGAATATACCCGTACCGCTTCTGATAGTCGAACCCGAAAAACACCCCGGCCTCACGCCCCCAGAACTCAAACGGCGTCCCCATGCTCCCTTCCATCGTCATGTCCGGCTGCGGCTCCGCAATGATGCTGCCCAACTCCGGATCCAGATTCTTCATCGCATACGCCCCCAACGCCTCCTTCCGGTCATTCCCTTCCTCCCCGAACGCATACTGATCATAATCAATCGTCTTCAGCAGATCCGGCAGCGCCCGGTCATCCGCATTCCC
>CANHUG010000382.1 GCA_947462995.1 Verrucomicrobiales bacterium
GCCCCCTCCCCCCCACGGTAGGGACGTGCTCCCGCACGTCCGCCTCTCCGTTCAAGCAGCCGCAGGCTCTGAACTGCTGTCAGAATTACAGCTCTCTCTGCGCACAAAGTGCGCCTGCAAGCCCCCTCCCAACACGCTCCTCTCCGAACCAGCGCGCCGCAGGCTCTGGACTGCTGTGAGCATCACAGCTCTCTCTGCGCACAAAGTGCGCCTGCCAGCCCCCCTCCTTACACGTTCCTCTCCGAATCAGCCAGCCGAAGGCCTTGGACTGCGGAAGCCCGCTGCCGCTTTCCGGAGCCAGCCCGCTGGCCCGGCCCCGTTCAAGCTCTCCACACCTCCGTACCATCCCGCGACCGCGAGGCTCCGCACTCGCCCCACTCCCCCTCGGCGCCCTCCCCTCTCCCAACAAGCTATTCAAACTTCCCCCTTCTCACTTCTCACTTCTAACTTCCCTCCCCCCCCGTTGCTACCGCCGGACCTGTTCAACCACACGGGCATTGGCTGACTCGTTCCTCGTGGCCATCCACCCTTGAATGCTAGTCAGCACTGGCTTTGAGAACCTGCTCAATCGCATAAAGACAAGCTCGATACTGCTCGTCACCATACTCGCGCACAACGAACTCGTGCAACGCTTGTGCCTGCTGACGTGACAACATCGAAGGCGACCAACTCGTCCACTCGTCGTAGCTCTCCTCAAGAAACCGCAGCCAGTGGAACTCACTCTGCAAAACTGAATCCGGGAGCCCGCACCGCGAGATGTCCTCGCGGTGTACTTCCAACCACTGCTTCCAGTCGTGTGTCTTCTTGCCATCGTGTCGAAAGGACATGGGCGGTGCGCAGCCTAACGTCTATCTCATCCGCGGCGAGAATGGAAGCCCGAATTCAAACAGGACGCTTATCGCCGTTGGATGGAGCGACTTGTTAGGCATCTTTTTGGTTTGGATACGGCTTCTCCAGCGTCGATTGGTTCCAGATGCTTCGCTCGGCGCGTTCGATGCGAGTGAGCAAATCGAAAGTCTCTTCCAATTCGTCCATCACGAGCTTCTGATTCAGCGGTTCTCCACTCTCTACATCAAGGATATCTCCCGATGACCAGTGAACTAAGAAATATGCGACGCCAAGTGCCATTGATCTCAGCGGTGACGCGATACGAAGAAGCAAAGGCTCGGCTCCATTCCTTCCGACCTCGACGACCTCGTCTCCATTCTCGCGGTTCAGAAGATAAAGGGATGTCCACTCGCGACTTGCGGGGTTGTGGCTGTCGCCTTCCGAATCAACGTTGTGAAAGTCGGACCACAGGAAGGAGATGACCGTGCGAAAATCCGGTCTAGGACCGTCGAGTCTTACTAGGAACTCATGCTCGGTATTCATTCTTTGGCTAACAGCCTATTATTCCACCAGAAATATTGACATATCCACCTTGCGCAGGGTCATTTTGGAGGATCTTTGAGCTTCGCAACAGTCTCTGAATCAATGGATATGGCTGGATATTGCCGACCATATCCGGACAAACATCGCTGGCAAGAGATTTCCCGGGTTGGTTGGGAGCCGTTTTGAGATATCGTTGCGCCTGGCTGATCGGCGTTGCGAGAAAAACCTGATGCGCATACACCGCATATGCGCCAACACAAGCATAACCCGCATCTTCAAGTCTCATGGCGCGGAGCCTGTCTGAAATCGAGGGAAACCCGCCGGCCGCCCGTTGTTCTGAACCCGGAGGCGGCGGCAGCGTTCATGACCGACCGCCCCCCCCTCCCGGTTGGTGCGGCCAATGCTGGGTGCGGGGCTGCGATTTCCCGCAGCGCTGGAGTTGCGAGTCCCGGATCGTGATCTCGAGCGTGGGGAGCCCCTAGTGTAGTCCGTCTTACAGATGGTGTCTTATGGACGAGGGATTTTTTCCGAGTCCTAGGCGCGAGGAGGGCGCGAATCACGATTCGCAACCGACGAGCAACACAGGAATCGGGAAAAAGACCCGTCCACCTCCCTCCGCAGAGTGGCTGAATCCTTCTTCCTTCCCACAAAATCAGAAGATACCATCTGTAGGACGGGCTGCACTAGTGCGGAACGGAAAGGCAGACCCGGATCGGATGACCGTCCTTCCCGAGAGGCTCCACCCATCCACCAACAAACAGCAGTACTCTCCCAGACCAGTTTCGCTCCTCCAGCCCCTCTCATTCATCCTCTCCCCCCACCATTCATCACCTGCCCTCAGGCTTGAAAATGGTGGCTCGAGACGGATTCGAACCGCCGACACGAGGATCTTCAATCCACTGCTCTACCAACTGAGCTATCGAGCCATTTTCACCCACCCTCAAACTCTCGTTTGCTGCGGGAGCCCGGGAATTAGCGAGATCCCCACCATGAGCAAGCGGTTTTTTCCACACGCCTCATTATTTTCCAAAACCCCACTCCCCCCAATCTCCTTCAAAAATCATCAGTGGCACAGGCCTCCGGCGGCGCGTATCTCTCCACAAGGCACTTCCCCTGCCTCCCCTTCCTCATGAAATGGTCGCTGCGCCTCGGGCGCTTCCTCGGCATCGACGTCTTCCTCCACGTCACCTTCCTCATCCTCGTCGCCATCGTCTGGTACACCACCAGACAGGACGGTCTCGGCAAGGTCCTCTTCATGCTCTGCATGTTCACCTGCGTCGTCCTCCACGAATACGGCCACGCCCTCATGGCCCGCCGCTTCGGCGTCGCCACCCGCGACATCACCCTCCTCCCCATCGGCGGCGTCGCCAGGCTCGAACGCATGCCCGCCGAACCATGGCAGGAACTCCTCGTCGCCGTCGCAGGTCCAGCCGTCAATGTCGTCATCGCCGCCGCACTCTGGACGCTCTCCGCGATCCTCAAAATCGACCCGTTCCTCAAGATCGACCGGCTCCTCCAAGGCGAAGGCCACTTCCTCGTCTCCCTCATCTGGTGGAACCTCACCATGGTCGTCTTCAACATGCTCCCAGCCTTCCCCATGGACGGCGGCCGCGTCCTCCGCGCCCTCCTCGCCATGAAGCTCCCCTACGACCGCGCCACCCGCGCCGCCGCCATCGTCGGGAAATGCATGGCCGTCCTCTTCGCCTACTACGCCCTCTTCCACGTCGGCAATCCCATCCTCGTCCTCATCGCCTTCTTCGTCTGGACCGGTGCCACCGACGAAACCATCGCCGCTGAACAACGCACGCTCCTCGCCGGTGCCCGCGCCAGCGACGCCATGCTCAGCGAATTCCGCTTCATCTCCCCCGACGACGAAATCCGCTCGGTCGCCCACATCGTCCTCAACAGCTGGCAAACCGACTTTCCCGTCGTCGAGAATGACGTCGTCATCGGTCTCCTCACCCGCCAGGATGTCTCCCGCGGGCTCACCGCCGGCCCCGACCTCCCCGTCCGCCAGTTCATGTCCTCCGAGGTCATCTCCTGTCTCCGCGACGAACCCCTCGAAGCCGTCCTCGACCGCATCCGCGAAGCCGATCTCCCCCTCATCCCCGTCCTCGACGACAACCGTCTCATCGGTCTCGTCACCCCTGGCAATACCATGGAATTCATCGCCTTCCGCCGCGCCATCGCCGCCCGCCTGGCCTGACATCTCCACCAGCCATGAACCAGGTCAAAGACACCGAGCGCGCCTCCGTCCGCATCGGCTACGACGGCAAGGTCCACAAGGTCTTCCGCGGCCACCTCGCCCGCGAACGCTTCGACAACGAGGTCCGCATCCTCCAGCTCCTCGAAGCCCGCGGCTGCTCCTTCGTCCCCCGTCTCCTCGAATCCTTCCCAGACGAGCTCAAAATCATCACCTCCAACTGCGGCGCTCGCGTCGACCACCTCAACGAGGACCGCATGAAAGAACTCTTCGCCGAACTCGAAGCCTTCGGCGTCAGACACGACGACCAGTTCCTCCGCAACGTCACCTACCGCCACAGCGACGGCAGATTCTGCCTCATCGACTTCGAATTCGCCACCGCCCTCGACGACCCGCCCGCTCCAGCTCTAGCCCCATGAACCCGCCCGCCCCTCCCCCGCAGGGCGTCGCATGGTCCGGCCTCACC
>CANHUG010000383.1 GCA_947462995.1 Verrucomicrobiales bacterium
GCCCGGCCGAAGGCCCTTGGACTGCGGAAGCCTGCTGCCGCTTTCCCGGAGCCAGCCCGCTGGCCCGGCACCAATCAAGCCACCCCTCCATTCACCCCTCTCCAAACCAGCCCTTCTCCCCTTCGCGCCAGCCCACCCTCCCAACACGCATCCCTCCCAACAAAACAATCACACTTCAAACTTCTCACTTCCCTCCCCACCAGCCCCTCGCACCTCCACCCCGTGTCCCAACCGGACACCGTCTACCAAAGCATCGCTCTGACGCAAAGTGGCACGGGCGTCCCGCCTGTGACCCCAAACCCGAACCACGTCTAAGCTAACGCGGGTAATCGCTGGAATTGAACCAGGCCGTCCCCGCCTTGTCTCCCCCCGCCCAAGCATCCCCCCCGCGTCAACAAGCGCTAGCGAGGTAGCGGATCCCTCATCCCCCGTCCCCCAGCCCCCCTACCCCTCCACCCCATGTCCCAACGGGACACCGTATACTAGAGCAACGCTCCGGGTACCACCCCGCCCAAGCCCATCGTTCTGTAGGAACGCCCCATACCTACACCCGACCGGTTCATCACGTGCGTGCACATCATGGCGGTGCTCACGTCGTTGCGGCCCAGCCCAAGACGCCCCAACGCCGGGCAGTCCCGCCAAGGAGGCATCCAACCGAATTCTCGTGGACCTGCCAGCGGATCAGGTACCCGGAAAACCCCCAACGGTCCGCCGCACCGCCTCACACTCGTCGGCCACCGCCCCAAGTGCCTCCATTCTCGCCAATTCTTCGTCGAAGGGCCTCGCTGGACTCTCACCTTGATCTGCAAATGCGCGCATAGATTTCTCTAGTCCCGCATCTGCGGCTCGCCGTAAATGCAAATTCTGACAAGCTCGGCCTCGACACCACCATGATCATCAGCAATCCCAAAGCACCATGGAATGTCCTTGCCGATTCTGTTGGTTCGGATATTGTTACGCAAAGGTGGTCATATCCATTGAATTTCACGTTCGGTCAAAAAATAATGATGCCACAACGACCTATCAAACTCGTTCGATCTCGGGCCGGACGGACAATGCCGTGGCCTGACGTTCTTCATGATTTTGACTGCTTTCGTGCGGCGAATCCGACCTTTGAGCCCATGCGTCTGTTGGTTTACGATTTGCACGCATGCGCGTCTGAGGACTTGCACGCAACCCAAACGATGGGTGGGAATCTTCTCGTTTCATTAGACGAAGAACCTCCTTTCGACGACAACGTCCTCCTAGTGAGTTATAACCCGAGCAAGGGTGACTTCCACTTTGAGCATAGGACGATAAGCAACAACAACGACTCCACGACCGTCAGTGAGTCCGAAGCGTGGTCAACACTGCGCCTCTTTGTCGGATACAAGTTTGGAATTCGCCCACCCGAATCAAGACCGAACAAGACGGCACATCCAACGGCGGGTAACGTCCTTGTTTGAATTCGGGCTTCCCTCGCCGCCGAGGATGGCCTATACGTTCGGCCTGAAAAAGAAAGCCAACCACGATGGCGACAGCGTACATCGAGACCACCATTCCCAGCTACTACGTCGCAAGGACCTCGGATAGCCTTTTGCATGCCGCCAAGCAAGCCGCCACCCGGAGGTGGTGGGATGAGGGCTGTTCAGGGTTTGAGTTGTTCACATCGCTTGAGACCCTTGACGAGGCAGCCAAGGGCGATCCACTGATGGCTGCTGACAGGCTGAAGCTACTCCGAGACATTCCGCTCCTGCCCCTGCCAGACCAAGCATTGGAACTGGCTCAGAGCTTGGTGATCTCGGGGATTGTTCCCCCTAAAGCCGCATCGGACGCGCTTCACATTGCGGTGGCGTCGGTTCACCGCATCGACTACCTTGTGACATTGAATTTCAAGCATATTGCCAACCCTTTCATTCGCGACCGCCTGCGCTCCGCTGTGGCGAACGCGGGATTTGAGCTTCCGGTCATGTGCAGCCCTGATGAATTACTACAGAACGAAGATGAAGACGATTGATTCCCCCAAAACCGTGGTTGATCCGGTCATCGCTGAAGTCCGCCGCCATAAGAGTGAGATCGCGGAGGCGTTCGGTTTCGATGTCATGGCCCTCGGGCGTTCTTTGCAGCGACGCGAGATCGGAGACTCCCGGTTCAAGAACCCCGGAGGCGAGCAAGACGGTGGTGGACGACCGGCTACCCTCCCCGAGTCGAAACGCCCCTCTTGACTACAACCCCTAACCCTGTTTCGGGGTGGCGCTACCTGTAGCCGGCGCAACACCGCGACGTTCGCCCAACGCAACACGTTCCCCGTGATTCACCGATGAAAGTGCTCTTGCCCGCAACACTACTTGCCTTGGCGACGATCTCCGTCGCTTCGGTCGGATTGCGGGTGGGCCGGAACAAGGCCAGCTGGATTCGTGATGGCTTCTATGGCTTTCCAACGGAGGTTGTGGCCGTGGACGCTAAGGGACCCCAGAGACCATAGTTTTGACTGACTCGGCACTGCAGCCACTCCCAAGCGCAGTTAGTCAGTGGAGATACGCTGTCAGCGAGATTTCCACAGGTCTCATCAAGCAGTTCAATCCATGACCACAACGGAGCAGACCAATACCCAACGAAAAGCGAACAAGGGCACGGCTGGCTAGCGCTTGAACGTTCGCTCCAAGGATTGACACTGTCCCGAGTTTTGTGGAGAATAATCCCATGAAGACGCTGACCGACCTGTTGCCTGATGTAGACCAGCTTTCCGAGGAGGATCAAGCTGGCTTGGCTGCGCGCCTTCTCGCGAACCTCCGAGGCGCGCCTTTGGGCCCCGACGATGAGGAACTCGCGCGACGGGAGGCAGAGATCGATGCCGGCACAGCGGAATTCCTAACTCATGACGAGCTTCGCAAGGCAGTCGGGCGATGAGCCGGGAGATCCTCTATCATTCGGCAATCCAGGGAGAGATTCGTGAGATTCTCGATTACTACGAGGCGATCTCCGAGCGGCTTGCTGATGCCTTCTGGGTGGAACTCACCGAGGCGTTCGATTGCGCACGGAGATTCCCGGAGCGGCACCATTTCGATTCTAGCGGCCGACGTCGAAGCAATCTGAAGACGTTTCCGTATCACTTTCTCTTCAGAACAAGCGATGCACAGATCAAGGTCACGGTGGTTCGACACAATTCCCGGCAACCGACCTATGGGATTCGACGGAAATAGGGCAAGCGAATCGGGTCGAGGTGGCAGGATTGCGCCTGCCACCCCTCCCACACCACCCGGCATGCGGGTTTGACCGCGCTTCGCTGGACAGTCGCCCGCAACCCCTTGACCTCTGCTGGTATTTGGTTACCCATTCCTATGGTTTCTGATTTTCATACAGGGGACTCGAACCCCATTAGGGCTGTGCTCATGCTGGGCATACACAAAGCGCAGCACGGCCGACCGCTGAACGCGGCGTCTGTACGCGGACGTTCGTGCTGAAGAAACTTGGAATAAGGAATGCCTACAATCTTCACCGAGAACGGTTATCGTTTCTTCTTCTACAGCAACGATCATGACCCGATTCACGTGCATGTCCAGAAGGGCGCCGCGGAGGCGGTGTTCCATGTGGAAGGCGGGGTCGAACTCCGGGAATCAGTCGGGATGAAAACAAAGGAACTGACCCAAGCCGAAGAGATTGCGTGCAGGCGTCAGCAAGAAATCATAAACTACTGGAATGATTACTTTAACAAATAGACCCATGGAGGCCTTTCACCGGGAAGGGCGCATTCATGTGATCATGCAAAGTGGTCTTGAAATCACCTTCCCGATCAATGGGAACAAAAGGCTTGCCGGGAAGGACCACGCTTCATTGAACCGGATAGAGGTCTCGCCTTTTGGATTGCACTGGCCGGATCTTGACGAGGATCTCTCGATCGAGGGTATCCTGGCCGGACGATACGGCAAACAGAGCACGAACCGGGCGGCGCAGCACGGCAACCCCTGATCGGTGCGCATGGCCGCAAACGTTCTCCCAACTCCTGAGCGCCTCCTCCCATGTCGCACCAAGGCTACGACGACTGGTTTCCCTA
>CANHUG010000384.1 GCA_947462995.1 Verrucomicrobiales bacterium
ACGCCTCCTCCGACATGGTCTCGTGGTCCACCATCCACTCCTTCACCGCAGATTCCTCCACCTCCGTCTGGAACGCTCCCGCTTCCTCCCGCAGGCTCTTCTACCGCCTCGTCCCCGTCGCCCTCTGATCCATCCCGGCAATCCCGCGCAACATGCACCCCTCCACCCTCTCCGCCGCCGCCCTCGTCGCTCTCCACAGCTCCTGCATGGCCGCAGGCGTCTCCCTCGGCCTCAACTTCAGCGCCTCCGACAGCACGCTCGCCAACTCAGGCTACATCCCGCCGGATACCATGGGCGCCGTCGGCCCCAATCACATCATGGTCCTCCTCAACGGCCGCGCCTCAGTCTATAACAAATCCACAGGATCCCTCGTCGGCTCAGGCAAATCCCTCAACCAGTTCTGGACCGACGCCGGCACCACCCCCTCAGGCTCCTTCGCCTTCGACCCACGCGTCATCTACGATAAAGACAGCGGCCGCTGGTTCGCCGTCTCCGTAGACAACGCAGGAGGTGCCAACAACTTCCTCCTCGCCGTCTCCGCCACCAGCGACCCCTCCGGCTCATGGAAAGCCCTCAAAATCGACAGCGATACCGCCAACACCCGCTTCGCAGACTTCCCCACCCTCGGGGTCGATAAACAAGGGGTCTACCTCACCGCCAACATGTTCCCCGTCACCGGCACCAGCGGCCTGGACGTCGATATCACTATCATGTCGCTCCCCAAAGCCGATCTCCTCCTCCCCACTCCCTCCGCCGCCAGCAAATCGGAATTCCAACTCGTCGGCCTCTCCCGCGGCTTCGCCATCCAGCCAGCCGTCAACTTCTCCGGCTCCGCAGACAACAAAGCCGAACTCCTCGGCATGAGCGTCGATACCTCAAACCTCATCCGCACCAACATCCTCAACCCTGGCAGCGCCGGAGCCACCCTCAGCTCCCCAACCACCATCGCCAACACCAGCTTCGATCCCCCCACCGCCGACCAACCCGGCACCGCCGCCAACTTCAACACCGGCGACCGCCGCTTTGCCGTCAATACCGTCATCTCTAACGGTTCCCTCTGGGCCGTCCACAGCACCAACGTCAGCGGCCGCACTGCCGTCGAGTGGCTCCGCATCAACCCGGTCACCAACACCATCATCCAGTCCGGCGTCATCTCCGACCCCTCCCTCTCCTTCTTCTTCCCCTCCATCGCCGTCAACGAATTCGACCAGGTCCTCATCGGCTTCAGCGGCTCCGGCGCCTCCACCTTCGGCAGTTCCTACTACGCCTTCGGCGAAACCTCAGGCAGCACCACCACCTTCAGCCCAGTCTCCCAGGCCAAAGCCGGTTCCGCTCAATATCAGGTCCTCGACGGCATCGGCCGCAACCGCTGGGGCGATTACTCCGCCACCGTCGTCGACCCGGTCAACCCCTCCGACTTCTGGACGTTCCAGCTCTTCGCCCCCTCCACCAACAACTGGCAGGTCCAGGTCTCCCAGCTCCACGCCCCCGTCACCGCCGTCCCGGAACCAGCCGCCGCCGCCTCTCTCCTCCTCACCACCTCCGCAGCATTCCTAACCATCTCCCGGCGCCGCAGGCGCCCCTGACAATTCCCTCCCAAGGCCATGACGCCTAGGATTCGCAACCGACGAGCAACACAGGAATCGGGAAAAAGACGCGCCCCCTCCCGCGCCCTCTGGCTCGTCACATGGCTCGTCTCCACCGCACCCACCAAGGCCGCCTACGAATCCGACTGCGGCTTCTCCCGCCTCGCTGAAATCCTCGGCCCAGCCATGCCCACCGGCTCTGGCATCTCCGTCGCCACCATCGAAAGCGGCCCAGCCTATCTCCCCCAGTCAGGTTCCGGCACCTTCCCTGGCTCAGGAGCCTTCACTGGC
This sequence comes from Verrucomicrobiales bacterium, assembly GCA_947462995.1. Classification (GTDB taxonomy): domain Bacteria; phylum Verrucomicrobiota; class Verrucomicrobiia; order Verrucomicrobiales; family V1-33; genus V1-33. The sequence continues at coordinate 1,878 of CANHUG010000384.1, forward strand.
CGCACCTTCACCGCCAAAAGCGGTACATCCTCCCTGAGCCTCCACGCCGAACGCGTCGGCTATCACCTCTACGGCCCGTTCACCAGCTCCGCCTCCGGCTGGGCCACCATGGCCCCAGGCATCACCCTCATCGATTGCTACGAAACCAACTCATGGACCGATAACGCCTTCCTCCGCCCAGGCCCCTCCAACGCCGCCCCCCTCACCGAACTCCGTTCCATCCAAAACCACTCGTGGATCGAATACGCCTCCGCCGCCACCGCCACCACCTACAACGACTTCCTCCGCCGTCTCGACTTCGCCATCCACCGCGACGGCTTCCTCTGCACCACCGCGGTCAATAACACCGCCGGAAATGCCACGCCGGAACTCATGGCCTCCGCCTTCAACTCCCTCTCCGTCGGCCTCTCCAACGGCAACCACAGCACCGGTCCCACCTCCTCCTTCGCCGACTCGCCAGGCCGCCTCAAACCGGAAATCGTCGCCCCCTTCGACGCCACCAGCTGGGCCACCCCATACGTCGCCTCCGCCTCAGCCCTCCTCCGCCAGCGCGCCAACGCCTCAGCCACCCCTAACGCCTCCAGACCGGAATCCATCAAGGCCTTCCTCCTCGCAGGCGCCACCAAATCAGAATTCCCAGGCTGGTCCAAATCCGCCACCGTTCCCCTCGACGCCACCTTCGGCGCAGGCGAACTCGACATCGCCCTCAGCGACTCCATCCTCTCCGGCTCCCGCCAGTCCCCAGACCTCCCCACCCCGCGCCCCCACGCCGCATGGGGCTTCGTCTCCCTCGCCTCAGGCACCGCCGACTTCCTCCTCGACATCCCCCCAGGCACGTTCGGCACCGAACTCTCCGCCTTCCTCGTCTGGAACCGCACCCTGACAGATGCCCCCGGCGGTTCCTTCAATCTCTCCCCAGACCCACTCGCAGACTTCAATCTCGCCCTCGACATCCTCCCCGTCTCCAGCGCCCCAGCCATCCCTATCGACCAGAGCACTTCCTCGATCTACAACCTCGAACACGTCTGGAAAAAAAACCTGCCCGCCGCTCGCTACCGGCTCCGCATCTCCCGCACCCCAGGTACCGCCCGCGACTGCGCCATCGCATGGCGGCTCCATTCCGCCCCCCTCCTCCCAACGCTCACTCCCTCCCACTCCGGAAACTCCGTCACCCTCTCCGCCTCCTCCCTCATCCAAGGCCAATCCTGCCGCATCGACACCTCCACGGACCTCCTCTCATGGTCCCCCGTCCACTCGTTCATCGCCTCCTCCTCCTCCGCGACATACTCGGAACCCGCCACCCCCGGCACCCGCTACTACCGCCTCGCCCTCCTCCCTCGCTGACCACAACCCGTCACCTCAGTGACGCTTCCGGCTCAGCATGAACTCATTCCCCTCAGGATCCACACACATCGCCAGATGCGGCGGCTCCCCATCCTCAGGCTCAGGCTCCCGCGGCACCAACCCTCCCGCAGCCACCACCTCACGAGCACCCGCCACCACGTCCGCCACCTGAAACGCCAGCCCAGTCCACGTCCGCTCCCCGCTCCCCCCACCGTGAATCCCAATTACCGCCCCGTTGATCTCCAACTCCGCAATCGCCGGATTCCGCCGCACCACCCGCGCCCCGCACACCGTCTCGTAAAACGCAATCGCACGATCCGTATCCGCCGCCCAGAGAATATACTTCACCCGCTCAATAATCATAATGTCGCTTTGAATTGATCCACCGGCTCCACTCAGCGCCCTGACATTCCATCAGCACACCTCATCCGCCGGACACCCCTTCCTCAACCCTCCCGCCCCACCGCGCAACCCCGTCCGCACCTCCACCTTCCCTCCAACAATCCACCCGCAGACGCAGGACCCTAACCTCCCAATCACCGCACCGATCCATCTCCCGCCCCTGCTTCTCCCGCCCCTGCTTCTCCCGCCCCCCGCGCTTCCTCATACGCCGCCTCCAGGCTCGCCAGGCTCGCCGCATCACTGAACCGCTCCCGCACCGTCGTCGCCGCCGCCGCACCCAGCGCCGCCCACCTCCCCGGATCCCTCAACACCTCAAGAATCGCCCCCGCCAGCAACTCCGGCGACTTCTCCGGCACCAGCAACCCGTCCACCCCGTGCGTCACC
>CANHUG010000385.1 GCA_947462995.1 Verrucomicrobiales bacterium
ACCCTGCCCTCCTCCTCGAGGCCCAGCCACCCCCCACCTCAGAAACGGCCCCAGCCCCGGACCCAACCCCGCCCCCTCCCAAACCACCCGCGCCTTCCCTCCCGCGCACCCGCTTCAACAGCGCTCCCGCCTCGCCCCAGCGCCGCCCCGGTGAACCGGAACGCATCCGCATGTCCCCTGGCCTCGACATGCAGGAATCATCCATCCGCAACGGCCAATTCCACGTCTGGGGCCGCGATCGCGACCAGCGCCGCGTCCTCCTCTCCGCCGCCGCAGAAACCCAGCGGCTCTTCCTAACAGCCCTCCGCCTCCCTCCAGCCTTCCGCCACCCCATCGTCGTCCAGATCCGCGACTCCGGCTCGCTCCGCCCAGGCACCCGCCCAGTCTGGTCCGAAATCTCAGAAATCTCCGGCGGATTCCGCTTCGAAATCAATGTCGTCCCGGAAAATAAGGTCGTCCCAGGCGACCTCTGGCGCGAGGAAATCGTCCGCTGTCTCCTCGCAGAAATCATCCTCCGCGACCGCTCCGGCTCCGACCTCTCAGGCACCGACGCCCCGCCCCCCGACTGGCTTCTCCACGGCACGCTCGAACTCCTCTCCTATCAAGCCACCGGCAGACCCAGCGAAGCCTTCGCCAGTGTCTTCCGCCTCGGCCACGTCCTCCCCCTCGAAGACATCTTCCGCGCCGAACCACGCGGCATGGACACCGTCTCCCGCTCCATCTACCGGGCCTCCTGCTGCGGGCTCATCCAGATGCTCCTGGAACAACCAAACGGCCCGGCCTCCATGGCCGCCCTCCTCCCAGCCCTCGCCTCCGCAGGCGATGACCCGTCCTCTGCCATCGCCCGCTCCTTCCCAGCCCTAACCGCTTCCGGCAACAGTCTCCCCAAATGGTGGGCCCTCCAGCTCGCCACCATGGCCCAGCCCGGCGCCGACGAAATCCTCTCCCCAAAAGACTCCGACGCCGCACTCTCCAGCGCCCTCGTCTTCCTCCTCCCCGCAGACCCCGACGCCGGCGCCCAACCCTCCCCAAAACCCCAGGGCCGCCTCAAACGTCTCTTCTCCCGCAAAAAATCCGCCGCCGAGCCCCAACCCGCTGATCCACCCGCCCCAGCCGCAGCTTCCCCGGACTCCGCCGACCGCTCCCTCCCTTTTTCCTCATGGCCCGATGTCCTCAAACGCAAGGACCGCGCCGCCATCCTCTCCGGCACTTCCCTCGCCCTCACAAAACTCTCCATCCGCGCTCACCCGCTCTACCGCCCGCTCATCGCCGATTACCTCGCCGTCATCAAAGACCTCGAAACCGGTAAACACCTCAAGGACGTCCCGGAACGTCTCCGCAAAACCGACGCCACCACCGCTTCCCTCCGCGCAGAACTCAGCCGCATCGAAGACTACCTCGACTGGTTCGAAGCCACTCAGCAGGAAGAACAAGGCGACGAATTCCGCGACTACCTCCGCGCCGAAGACGAACTCAAACGCCCGCCTCCCCCGCGCAACGACCCCATCTCGCGCTACCTCGACGAGGTCGCCCGCGAATTCGAAGAGTGACCGGCTCCCGCCCCGGCCATGCCCGCCTACTCACTCGCCCAGTGGTCCCTCCTCATCCTCGCAGGGTTCTCCTGCGGCATGGGAAAATCTGGCCTCGCCGGCGTCGGCATGATGACCGTCGTCCTCATGGCCCAGATCATCCCCGGCAAGGCCTCCAGCGGCGCTGTCCTCCCTCTCCTCATCTTCGCCGACATCCTCGCCGCCGCTCTCTTCCGTCAGCAGATCCTCTGGCACCACATCCGCCGTCTCGCATGGCCCATCTTCATCGGCATCCTCGCCGGCTGCGCCATCCTCCGCCTCATGCCAGACGCCGCCTTCAAACCAGTCATCGGAGCCATGGTTCTCGGCATGCTCGCCCTCCAGATCCTCCGCCTCACTAAACCCGACTTCACCGCCGCCCTACCACACAGCACAGGCTTCCTCTGGTTCGCCGGCACCCTGACAGGAATCTCCACCATGGTCGCCAACGCCGCAGGCCCAGTCGCCACGCTCTACCTCCTCCTCGTCGGCCTCCCCAAAAAGGAACTCATCGCCACCATGGCATGGCTCTTCCTCTTCGTGAATCTCTCCAAGGTCCCCTTCAGCTTCGCCATGGGCCTCATCAATGGCCCCTCCCTCCAACTCAATCTCCTCCTCCTCCCAGCCGTCGTCGCAGGCCTCTTCGCCGGCCGCTGGCTCGTCCGCCGTCTCCCCCAGAAACCCTTCGAATTCCTCATCCTCGCCCTCGCCGCTCTCGCCGCCATCCGCCTCATCGCCTTCCCCTAACTTCTCACCATCCTTCCATCTCAAATATCCAGCACTTCCTGCCGCTCCACATGCCGCCCGCACGCAGGACACGTCACCACCATCTCCCGCGCAGGATCATGAAACACCTGCCCGCACACCGAACACACCACCCGGTAACGATGCCGCCGCCGCTCACTCAACCGCTGCCCCACCACCTGCTTCACCCACAGCAACGCCAGCACCCCCAGCAACGCCATCAGGTTGTATATGATTAAATTCGTCAGCGAGGTCTGTATCACGGCAATCCTCCACACCTCACCCACTTCCCTCCCCTCGGCAAGCGCGCGCCCAACCCCCACCCGCCCCCCGCCATGCCCCTCCCCTCGCTCCTCTTCACCACCATCGCGCCTCTCATCCTCCATCTCTCCATCTCCACCGCCTTCTCCTCCCCACCTGCAGTCGTCCCAGACCTCGAAATCCTCTCCGACGCCCGCATCGCCGCCCTCCCCAATCCCCAGCGCACCGCATGGGAATCCTATCTCTCCCAATCCCGCTGCCTCGCCGCCACCGAACGATCCGCCCTCGCCCGCGAATGCCTCGAAGCCGGCCGCTCCTCCCCGCTCCCAGCCCCCCGCAGCAAATCAGACTTCCGCTGCGAACGCCCTCCCTCCCGCGCCACCCTGACATCTCCCGCCGCACGTCTCACCGCTCGCGCCCTCATTTCATGGCAGACACCCTCCGGCGCATGGTCCAAAGCCGTCGACTGCTCCTCCACCACGCGTCTCCCCGCTCAACACTGGACCTCCCAATCCGGCGACGGCTGGCACTACTGCGGCACGCTCGATAACCGCACCACCACCAGCCAGCTCATCTACCTCGCAGCCTTCACCGAAGCCACCAGCGACCCCGACGCCCGTCTCGCCGTCACCCGCGGTCTCTCATGGCTCTTCTCCGCCCAGTTCCCTAACGGCGGCTTCCCTCAGGTCTTCCCCCTCGAACCTGGCTACCACGAGGCCATCACCCTCAACGACGACGCCATGACCCACACCATCGCGCTCCTCGACACCGCCGCCTCCGGCACCTCCCCATGGTCATGGCTCGACCCATCCCTCCGCTCCCAATGCGCCGCCTCCCGCGACGCCGCCATCCGCTGTCTCCTCGACTGCCAATACCGCCACGACGGCCAGCTCACCATCTGGGCCGCTCAGCACGACCCGCTCTCCCTCGCTCCCATCGCCGCACGCCGCAAGGAACCCGCCTCCCTCAGCGGCAGCGAATCCTCCGCATGGCTCAAATGGCTCATGCGCCACGGCCCGCTAACATCGGATTCCATCGCCGCCGTCTCCGCCGCCCTCAAATGGCTCGCCGCTCACCCAGTCACCGGCCTCCGGCACCACAAAGCACCAGACGGCACCCACTTCCTCCCAGACCCGCTCTCCAAAGAAATCCGCTGGGCCCGCTTCTACGACCCCTCCTCCGCTCAACCTCTCTTCTACGGCTCGGAAGACGGTAAATCCTATCCAGACTTCGAATCCATGCGCCGCCACAACCGCGTCGCCTACGACTACTTCACCGACGCACCCGCCTCCCTCCTCGCCTCGGAACACCAGCGCTGGCTCAAACGCCTCGCCCGCGCCGGCCTCGCCGCCCCCTGACCTCCCCCGCTCAGGGATTGCGCCCCCCCGCCGTCTGTGCATTCACTCCCTTCACGTGGCCTTTCCCGAC
>CANHUG010000386.1 GCA_947462995.1 Verrucomicrobiales bacterium
CCCCATGGACCTCTACTACACCGAAAATCAATACATCGGCGGCGGCCACCCCATCACCAGATCCGCCAGCAACTTCCACTTCGACGACGAAATCTACTACGACCTGGAATACCTCCCGGAAATCAAGGTCCTCGCCAGCAGCTACACCCCCAACGTCCCCCAAGGCCGCAAACAGGCCGAAGGCGGCAAAGCCCACATCTACGACATCCAGGCCCAGATGTGGACCTACGAGCGCACCATCGAAGGCGGTACCCAACCCTACCGCGCCTTCGTCAGCATCCCCGGCCACCTCTACAAATCCTTCGCCCTCCCACACTACCGCGCCATCGTCATGCGCGGCCTCGCATGGGCCGGTAAACGCGACAACATCGACGAGTTCACCAAGCCCGAGGAAATCTCCAGCCTCACCTACCCGGACGGCGGCCCCATGAAGCCGGACGCCACCCTCGCAAACCTCGAGATCCACCCAGACTTCGACCTCAAACTCGTCGCCGCCGAACCGCTCATCACGAAGCCCATGAACTTCGATTGGGCCCCGGATGGTTCGCTCTGGGTCGCAGAAACCCCCGAATACCCTAACGGTCGACGCGGCATGCGCCCGGACTACCGCGGCAAGGAATGGAAGGACCACGGCGGCATCGACCCCACCCCAGGCGAACAACGCCGCGCCGGTCTCGATAAAATCTCCCGTCTCTCCGACTCCGACGGCGACGGGGTCATGGACAAGAAAACCGTCTTCTTCGAAGGGCTCGACCTCGTCACCGGTCTCGTCTTCCACAAGGACGGTGTCATCGTCACCCAGGCCCCGGACATCCTCTGGCTCCGCGACACCGACCACGACGGCAAAGCCGACAAGGTCGAAAAACTCTACGGCAATCTCGGTACCGGCGACACCCACGCAGTCATCAATAACCCGCGCTGGGGCTGGGACGGCTGGATCTACGCCACCCACGGCTACTCCGGCTCCGGCAATGTCGTGAACGCCAAAGGCGAAAAACAGCCTAACATCGGCAGCGGGGTCGTCCGCTTCAAACCCGACGGCTCTGCCATCGAACAGTATTCCTCCAAAGGCGGCAACACATGGGGCCTCCAGATCACTAACGACAACCGCGTCATGTGGACCCAGCCCACCAGCGGCACCATCCTCGAACACGTCGTCGTCCCGGAATACGCCCTCGCCCGCGGCAAATGGGGCAATACCCCCAGCTTCAATGTCGTCATCGGCTCGCCCAAAAGCTACCCAGCCATGCCATGGGAACAGCTCGCCTACGTCCAGATCGACCTCGTCGGTTCCTTCACCGCCACCGCCGGCACCGTCATCTACGACGGCGGTTCATGGCCCGCTGAATACAACGGCGACTACTTCACCACCGAACCCACCATCAACATCGTCCACCACGAGCGGCTCACCCAGAAGGGCAGCTCCTACGAGGGCAAAAAGCTTCCCGGCCGCGAAGAAACCGAATTCATCCGCAGCAAGGACATGTGGTGGCGCCCCATCGAGGTCCGCGTCGGCCCAGACGGCGCTGTCTACGTCGGCGACTTCTACAACCAGGCCGTCATCCACAACGATACCCGCGGCCCAGACCACAATAACGTCAACGCCGCCGTCCGCCCGGACCGCGACCACTACTTCGGCCGCATCTGGAAGCTCGACCACAAACAAGCCAAAAAGATCAAGGTCCCCGACCTCTCCACTGGCTCGGAAATCGACCTCGCCAACGCGCTCTCCCACCCTAACCGCCACGTCCGCATGACCGCTCGCCGTCTCCTCGGCGAACTCGCCGCCTCCAAGGGCGTCGCCGAAGCCACCCCCGGCAAGGGCATCGACTCCAAGGCAGTCACCGTCGTCTCCTCAGGCCTCAAACACGAGTCCGCCGACACACGCATCGCCTCCCTCTGGACCATGGGTGCCATGGGCCTCCTCGCCCCGGAACAACTCGCCGCCGCTCTCGACGATCAGGACGCCTCCGTCCGCCGCAACGCCGCCCTCGGCGCTGAGGTCTTCGCCGCCGCAGACGCCGCCCCTGCCCTCGAAAAGAAGGTCGCCGACCCTGACGCCCGCGTCCGCGTCGCCGCTCTCATCGCCCTCGCCGCAGCCGAACCGTCCCCATCCGCCATCAGCGCCATCATCGCCGCATGGCCGAAATTCACGGACGACTTCGAACGCTCCGCCGCCGTCGGCGCTCTCGCCGCTAACAGCGCCGCTGCCATCGCCGCCATCCTCGACAGCGGCAGCGAACAACTCGCCCCGCTCGCGTCCATCCTCGCCCAATCCATCGGCGAGAAAAATGACGCCGCCGCCGCCGCCAAACTCGTCGCCGCACTCAGCGCCAAACCCGCTTCCGCCGACGCCCTCAAACGCAGCATCCTCGACACTCTCGGGAAATCCCTCAAGGCCACCCCGGAAATGACCGCGGAACTCACCGCCGCCCTCACCGCTCTCCTCAAAAGCGGTGCCGCCGGCAGCGCTCTCCCTCTCGCCGCCCAGTGGGACAAGGCCGGTGCCCTCAAGGGAGCCATGGCAGACATCACCGCCTCCATGCTCGTCTCCATCAAGGACGCCGCCGCCTCCGACGACGCCCGCTTCTCCGCCGCCCAATCGCTCCTCGGTCTCCGTAAGGCCGTCCCGGACGCAGACAAGGCCCTCGGCGATCTCCTCGCAGGCAATGCCTCGCCCGCCCTCAAAATCCGCCTCATCTCCGCCATGAGCGAATCCGACGACGCTTCCCTCGGCGCCAAACTCGCCGCCATCTACAGCGCCGTCCCCGCCGACGTCCAAACCGTCGCCTTCACCGCCATGCTCAAACGCGCCGAATGGTCCCTCGGTCTCCTCGACGCCGTCAAAGCAAAGCAAGTCGACCCAGCTCTCCTCGGGCCCGCCAACATCTACAGGCTCCGCACCCACCCTGACAAGGCCGTCGCCAAACGCGCCAGCGACATGATGGACGAACTCCTCCCAGGCGCTAAAGCCAAGGCCGAGGTCATCGCCAAACTCGCCCCGGAAGTCGAAAAGAAGGGCAACATCGAAAACGGTAAGCTCCTCTTCACCGCCACCTGCGCCACCTGCCACAAGTTCGGCAACACCGGCGCCGAAGTCGGCCCCAACCTCACAGGCATGGGCGCTCACGGCGCTGGCGAACTCCTCGCCGCCATCGTCGACCCTAACGCCGAAGTCGATCCTTCCTTCACCGCATGGAACATCGAAACCAATGACGGCAGAACCTTCGCCGGTGTCATCGCCCGCGAAAACCCAGCCAGCGTCTTCCTGAAATTCCAGGGCGGTGAACAGGACGTCAAAACGTCCACCATCAAAACCCGCAGCAATACCGGCCGCTCCCTCATGCCGGAAGGCTTCGAAGGCCTCGGCCCCGAAGTCCTCCGCGACATCATCGCCTACATGCAAAGCGTCGACGGCGGCCGCTTCCGGACCCTCGACCTCCGCAACGCCTTCACCACCACCACGTCCCTCGGCCTCTACGAAAGTCAGGACCACAAGGAACAGTCCCTCGCCTTCCGCAAAACAGGCACCGTCCCAGTCGAAGGCATCCCGTTCAATATCGTCGGCCCCGAAAAATCGCCGAACAATATCGTCGTCCTCAAAGGCGGCCCCGAAGGCACCTTCGCCGGCGGTCTCCCCGCTAAGGTCGACATCAAGGTCGGTGGCTTCAAAGCCAACCGCATCCACTTCCTCGGCGGGGTCACCGGCTGGGGCTGGCAACCTGGCCGCGAGGAATCACCTGTCCTCAAAATCACGGTCCACACCACTCAGGGTCAGCGCGAATCCTTCGTCTGCAAAAACGGCGTCGAGTTCTCCGACTACATCGGACGCATCGACGTTCCGGGCTCCAAATTCGCCCCCGGCCTTGTCAGGGACCATCAGGTCCGCTGGTTCACCAAGGCCCTCAGCACCGCCCAGGACATCGAACGCATCACGCTCGAATCGGTCGGCTTCTCCGCCGCCCCAACCGTCGTCGCCATCACCGCGGAACTC
>CANHUG010000387.1 GCA_947462995.1 Verrucomicrobiales bacterium
CCCAGCAGCGCCTCGCCATACTTGGCCCCCGGAAATTCATCGGTCGCGATCGTGAACTTCGCCAGCGCCGTCTCGAAATCCTTGTCCTCCAGCGCCATCTGCCCCAACCCCACCGCTCCCCAGTCCACAAACGCCGACTGCGGATAAAACTGCAGCAACCGATTGAACGACTGCGCCGCCTTCTCCTTCTCCCCGGCCTTGTAAAGGTGATCACCCACCACCGCCAGCAGCGCCGCACTGTAATCCTCAGGCTTAAACTCCGTCGTCAGCTGCTGCATCAGCTCGTCCGAACGCTTCGGTGACGTGTCCACAATCACATGCCCCTTCTCGTCCTTCTTCTTCGGCTGCTTGCTCTCCAGATACCGGTAAAGCTGCGCCTTCACATACACTAGCCGCGCCTTGCCGATCGAATTCAGCTTGTCGCCGCCCGCCAGCAACCGATCCATCTCAGCCTCCGCAGGCTTGCCCTGCTCCTCCACCGTCGGCGGCGGCGGCCGCTTCACAGGCTCAGTCTTCACTTCCGTGCCCGCAGGAGCCCCGGGTGCCGCCGGAGGCGGCGTCGGAGCCGGAGGTGCCGCCACCACCTTGCGCTTCGGCACACACGATACCGCCAGTTGCTGCATCAGATCCTCCACCCCATCCTTCCGCGGATTGTTGATCGTCTCCCCAATCGTCTCCGCCAGAAACTGCCGGCTCTCCGCCTGCGCCTTGTCCTTCGCTTCCGTCCGCTGCTCCAGAAACTTCTTCACCGCCGCCTCGTCCTTCTTCGCCTCCGCCTCATCCAGTTCCTTCGCATAGGCACTGTCGCTCTTCCGCACGATCGCCTTGCAGATCTCCCCCACCGCCGCCAGCGACTGCCGGTTCTCCGGCCACTGCTTGCGGAATCCTTCGTAAAGCGTGATCAGATCCTGCCAGCGACTCTGCGCCTTCAGCATCGGCGCAGCCTGCGTCAGGCTGTACTCCGCCACCTGCTCGCCAGCCGCATTCTTCACTGCATTCACATACGCATCCGTCGTCGCCACATCGTGCGTCTCCGGTGTCAGCCCCGCGTCCTGCATCTCCTCACCCGTCATGTCCTTGTACGCATCGCCCATCAGCGCATACGCATCCGCCACCGACGGCGTCCCAAAGTGATTCTTGATGATGTCCTGCGACGCCTCAATCACGTTGCGGAACCGCGGCTTCCCTTTCTTGCCCTTCTTCTGCCGCTCTTCCCCGAGAATCAGAAACGACAGCCGGTACTTCGCATCCGCAATGTACGCTCCCGCAGGATACTTGCTGATGTAATCACGCAGCGCCGCCATCGCCCCGTTGTAGTCATTCTTGAAGAACCACGTCAGCCCCCGCATGTACTCCACAGCCTCACGCTGCGGATCATCCTGCGCCGCCTGATTCAGAAACTTGTCCGCCGCATCCCGCGCCTTGTCGAACTCGAACTGCTCAAGGTAATTCTGCACCTGCACCGCCAGAAACACGCTCTTGTTAGGCGAGTCCTTGATCAGGTCCATCACCTCCTCATACACCGTGTTGATCTTCGCCGGATCCCCCGACCGCGTCGCAATCGTGATCAGCATCTCCGCCACCTGCTGCGCCTGCTCTTTGTCAGCATACTTCTTCAGAAACTCCCGGCACAGCCGCTGCGTCTCGTCCGCCACCTTCATGTTGTCCTGACTCAGATCCGTCGGCGTCAGGTTGTAATAACAATACGTCAGCGCATACAGCACGTTCGGCGCATCCTCGAACTTCGGGAACTTCTCCAGCACATACTGGAACGCCAGACGAGCCTCCCAGAACCGGCTCAACGCCGCAAAACAGCGCCCGATCCGGTAGAACACCACCGCATCGTAGTTCTGCTCCTTCTCAAGGCCCTCGATCATCGCCTTCGCCTGCGCCTCGTACAGCTTCACCTTCGCCAGCTGCTGCTGGTTAGCGATCGCATTCGGATCCTTCGGACCCACCCGCGTCGAGAGGCTCTTGATCAGCCGTCCATAATCCTCACGCAGATCCTTCAGCGTATCCAGCACCTCCTTGTGCTTCCGCAGGTTCTGATACGCCGGCAACGCCTCCTCAGGCTTGTTGTCCCCCATCAGCGCATCCGCCAGCTTCAACGCCGCAAAATTGATCTCCGAAATCATCGGCCGCATCCCCGGTGCCCGCTTCACCTTGTCCAGCAGCGCCACTCCCTTCTCAGGCTTGTCCTCGGAATACAGATCCACCAGATACAATGCCAGCCGCACGTCCGACGAAGTCCGCACCCCCGCCGCCAGCGTCGTCTCCAGCAGCACAATCGCTTTGTCCTTCTGCTGGTTCTCCTTGTACGAATCCGCCAGCTCCATCATCACCTCATCACGCAGCGTCGCCTCGTTCTTCAGCGATTCGTACTGCTTCACCGCCGCCGGAAAGTTCTTCTGCGCCCTGAGAATCCGCGCCAGCCCCAGCTGCGCATACCGGATATTCCGCCCCGTCGGGTACTTCTGCGTGTACTCCGTGAACGTCTTGAACGACAGCTCGTAGTTCGGAATGTTGAACAGACACGCCCCCAGCGTGAAATAAAGCGGCTCTAGCTTTTCTGGCGGCGCCCCAGTCTTCAATGCCACCGTCATCAGGCCGGTGTAGTTCGCCGCAGCCGTCACCCAGTCGCCCTTCGCATACGCCTCATCCCCATTCTTGATCAGCGCATCAGGATCCGCAATGTCCACCGGCGGCAGCGCATTCGCCTTGTCCCCGCCCGCCGCCGCAGCCTCCGCCGGCTTGTCCGCAGGCTTCTCAGCCGCTTTGTCCGCCGCAGCGTCTTGACCAGGCGCTGCCGCAAGCAGCACCAGCAGGCTAACCGGTACCAGGAAACGCAGGGGATGTTTTGAAAGACTTTTCACGGCGGAATCAGGAGATATCGGATGAGCGGGCTCGCGGGAAGGCGCGTTTATAGGTTCGGCCCCGGGATTGCAATGAGAATTTGGACTCGCTCCATGACGCATGAGGCATTCTGACTCGTGAAGCAGGCATGAATTTTAAATCCCGGATCCATTTCCACGATCCGGTTGGCGGTCGAGCCCCGTGTCCTCCCACGAAACAGGATCCTCAATCGGCTCAAGATGCGTGAACGCAGTCAGCCGCGGCAGCGCCGCCCTCAGCGCCGCCTCGATTTCTTCAGCAACCGAGTGCCCTCGGGCAATCGTCCACTCGCCTGGCATCAGTAAATGCACAGACAGGAAACGTCTCATCCCCGCCTGCCGGGTGCGCAATGCATGCCACTGAACTCCCGTCCGCTCGTACTCCCCAAGCACCCGACGCGCCTCAGCCAGCTCAGCCTCAGGCAGTCCCGTATCAATCAACCCAAGCATCGCACCGTGCATCAACTTCACCCCAGTGACCACAATGTGCGCCGTCAGCAGCAACCCAATCACCGGATCCAGCCAGTCCCACCCAGTCGCCACCACCAGCAGCACCGCCACCAGCACCGCCCCGGACGTCCACACATCCGTCATCAAATGATGCGCATCCGCCTCAAGCGCCACCGAATGCCGCTCCCGACCCACCTTGAACAATAACCGCGCCGCCAGAAAATTCAGCAGCGACGCCCCCACAGACACCAGCAGCCCAGTCCCCACCATGTGCAACGGATGCGGCTCAATCAGCCGACTCACCGCATTCCACCCGATCCCCACCGCCGCCGCCAGAATGAACACCCCTTCGCTGATCCCAGCAAAATACTCCACCTTCGTGTGCCCGTACGCATGATCGTCATCCGCAGGCCGCACCGCCAGCGCCAGCGACCCATACGCAATCAGCGCCGCTCCCACATTCGCCAGCGACTCCAGCGCGTCCGACAGCAACCCAACCGACCCGGTCAGCCGCCACGCCCAAAGCTTCAGAAAAAACGTCACCACCGCAACCGCCAGCGACAGCAACGCATAATGTGTCAGCGGGCGTTCAGTAAGCGTCATCTCCTCCACCTCTGGACCCCCATCGCCACCGTGACAAGGACAAG
>CANHUG010000388.1 GCA_947462995.1 Verrucomicrobiales bacterium
GCAACACGCGCCGCCCCGACCGGTGTCAAACCACGTGCCGCAGAGCACCGAGTCCGCCCCGGAGAACCACCCGATCAGGGGTCAGTTCTAATTGTCGTCGGGGGGCAGTTTTAATTGTCGCCGGACAGGGGCGTTCTTTCTGGTTTGGCGGTGTGCCGCGTCGCTGGCGTTCGCTCATCACGGAAACTCTGGAGCGGCTGCGCATCGCGGACCTCGAGCATCGGCAGCTGGGAACGCTGTCTGGAGGCCAGTTTCAGCGGGTGCTCATCGCGGCGGCTCTGCTCCAACAGCCGCAGCTCCTCCTGCTCGACGAACCCTCCGCCAGCATTGACCGTCGCGGTTCGGAGGAACTCCAACTGCTCCTCCATGAGCTCCATGCGCAACTGGGACTCACCATCGTTTTTGTCTCGCACGACCTCCATTTCGTCCATCATCTCGCCCACCGGGTCGGGTGCCTGAATCAGAGCTTCTGCGGTCTCGGACCTCCACACGAGGTGCTCAGCGAACACTTCCTCGCCGAAGCCTACGGCACCTCAGCCCTCGCTCCTGGACGTGTTCATTTCCACCCTGCCAGCACTCCATGACACTGAGCGAGCTCTGGTCCTATGATTTCATGCGGTATGCCCTCATCTCGGCCTGCCTGCTGGGGCCCGCCTGTGCCATGCTGGGTGTGTTCGTCACGCTCAGGGGTATGGCGTTTTTCAGCGATGCCCTCGCTCACTCCGCCGTCACAGGCGTGGCCATTGGTTTTCTCATTCGGGAGAAGCTCGGGCTGCAGCTTGATCCCATGCTTACGGTGCTGATTTTTGCCCTGCTGCAGGCTGCGATCATGGCATGGCTCTTTCACCGCTCCAGTCTTGCTCCGGATACCGTCATCGCCTTTTCCTTCACAGGCAGCGTAGCGCTGGGCGTGGTGATCATTGCCATGTTGGGCAAATATCGTTTGCTGGACGGCATCCTCTTCGGAAGCATTTATGCGAACAGCCCGACGGATATCCTGCGGCAAGCCATTCTCGTGTGTATCATCGGCGCTGTGCTCCTGACCCAGATGCGAAGCTACACGCTCTCAACCCTCAACCCTGAACTGGCACGGGCACGGCGGCTCCACACCGTCTGGTTGAACTACCTCTTCGCTCTGCTCATCGCTGCCACCGTAGTTACGGCCCTGAAAATGCTCGGGGCCCTGCTGCTGAGCGCTCTCATCGTCATCCCGCCCGCAGCGGCCAAACTAGTTAGCGGCAGCTTTCGCGGTTTGCTTGTTATTTCTCTGCTCGGCGGCCTCATCGCTCCGCTGCTGGGCGTGGTTGCCTCCGCGCAACTCAATGTCCCCACTGGCCCCAGCATCGTGCTCATGAACGTGGTCTTTCTGCTCGCCTGCGCTCTCTGGAGATCCCGCCGCCGCCGCCTCGCAGCCGGTGCCGCTCCGACCTCATCACCCATGCCAGCCACAGCCAAGTCATGATGCACGCTGCCGATTTCATTTGCCCCAGCTGCGGATGGACCCATCACGACTATGCCGCCTGTGGTCACTTCCGCTGCTCCGCCTGTCTGACTGCCGCACTTGGTCCAGACATTGAGCCCACGTCGTCCTATTCGTGTGGAACGGATGAGTCCCATCCCACTGAACTCCACCGCGGCACTCCATCCCGGCTTGCCGCCGACTTGCGCATCGGCATCCAGCTGGCAGTCAAAGAAGAAAACTACGAACTCGCGGCCGTGCTGCGCGATACGCTGCAGAATCTTCGCAAGGGTTTGAATTGTCTGCAAGGCAACACCCACCTGGCAGCCCGGAAACCAATCCGGATCTGCACATGATTCCCTGCCCGTTTTAATGTCTGACATCATTCCCATCACCGTTCTCTGCGGCTTCCTCGGATCCGGAAAAACCACTCTCCTCCGCCGCTGGCGACGCGAGGAATCGCTCCGCGATGCCGCACTCATTGTCCATGACCTCAGCGACTTCGGACTCGACGCAGAACTCCTCGCCAACGAGGAAGCCACGCCTCTTCAGGGTCTCCTCTCCGGTCGCGTCGCCGCACTCCACGGGGTCCATGCCCGCGGTCAACTCCACCTCTCCGCAGCACGCGCCCTCGCTGAAATCGCCGCCCTCCAGCCACCCCTCGTCTTCGCCGAAAGCACCGGAGCCGCCCGCCCATGGCCCCTCATCCGCGCCCTAACTCAGGACGACCGCTTCTCTCTCCGCCATTTCATCGTCACCGTCGACGCCCTCAATCTTCACAGGGACTTCAACGACGCCGCCTCACTCTCCCCACTCGGCCCGCCCCTCCTCGACCCTGCCCTCCAGCAGGCCGCCGTCGTCCTCGCAGAACAAATCGCCTTCGCCACCATCATCGTCCTCACAAAAACAGACACCATCCCCGCCTTCGCTGTCAAGGCTCAGCTCTCTCACCTCCAGCATATCCACCCTCGCGCCGCCATCGCCCTCTCCGCTCAGGCAGGCCTCCTCCATCACCAACTGGATGGCGTTCCCGCACCTCCCCTCGCAGCCCTCCAGCGCATCGCCGTCTCCCTCGGCCTCTCCGACCATGACTCCGTAACCGCCAGCGATGTCGATTGCCTCGCCTTCCACGACCAGCGCCCTTTCCATCCCCAGAGGCTCCACGACGCCTGCCGCGACCACCTCGGCACAGGGCTCTACCGCACCAAAGGCTACCTCTGGCTCGCCTCCCGCCCAGCCCACGTGCTCCTCTGGCAACAGGCCGGCAGCCAGATCTCCCTCGAGCTCACCGGTCTCTGGCGCGCCGAACTCGCCCGCAATCCCGACCGCAAACTCCTCCCCGAAGAACTCGCCCACCTCCGCGCCTCGCTCGAATCGCAACACCCCGTCTTCGGCGACCGCCACAACCAGCTCACCCTCATCGGCCTCCCCACCGCTCGCAACGCCTTCGCCGCTGCCCTCCAAACCGCTCTCTGCACCCCCCGCGAAATCAACGAATGGCAGCACGGTGCCTCCTTCCCCGATCCATGGCCCCAGTCTCTCCGCAAAGCCTGACTCCCCCCAGCCCGCGTTGACTCACCCCCGCTCCACGGCGTACTCTCTCCGCCATGGCTCGCCGGAGACGCCGCCTCCAACCCAGCCATTGAAAACCCCCTTCCCGGCAACGTACCATACCCCTCTCCCTACAAGCCTTTCCCACTTCTCACTTCTCACTTCTAACTTCTCACTTCCTCCCCCCTCCCCTCACCGACCATGCTCCAGCCCCTCCTCAAGGCCGTCGTCGGTCTCCTCTTTCTCCTTCTCGTCTTCGGTCTCATCGAACACGTCTTCGGCAATAAACGCGGCCAGTTGCCCAGAAAACACGAACTCCTCCTCGACGTCGTCCACGCCGTCTTCAATCAGATCATCACCCGTTGGCTCACCGCAGTCGCCGTACTCGCCCTAGCCATCGCCTTCCTCACACCCCTCGTCATCGGCGGTGTCGACGCCCTCGACGCAAACGGCCAATTCAAAGGCTTCGGCCCGGTCGGCACCGCACCCCTCTGGATCCAATGCCTCGCCGCCCTCATCATCGGCGACTTCCTCCTCTACTGGATCCACCGCCTGTTCCATCGCAGGCGCTTGTGGCCGTTTCACGCCGTCCACCACAGCTCCAGTCAACTCGACTGGCTCAGCACCTTCCGCAGCCACCCAGTCAACGAAATCGTCGGCAATCTCTTCCTCACCGCTCCCTTCCTCCTCCTCGGTTTCTCCCCCTCCGCCTCGTTCATCTCTCCCGCCCTCCTCGGTCTCTACACCATCTTCGTCCATTCCGACGTGAACTGGACTTTCGGCCCGCTCCGCTACGTCTTCGTCTCCCCAGCCTTCCATCGCTGGCACCACTCAAAAACCCCCGAAGCCATCGACAAAAACTTCGCCAGTCTCCTCCCCCTCTGGGACCTGCTCTTCCACACCTCATGGTTCCCCCAGGATCAAGCCCCCTCCAACTTCGGCATCCACCAACCCATCCCCTCCACATGGTGGGGCCA
>CANHUG010000389.1 GCA_947462995.1 Verrucomicrobiales bacterium
ACGCCCAAACAGGGTTGCCCGCCGCGGT
This sequence comes from Verrucomicrobiales bacterium, assembly GCA_947462995.1. Taxonomy (GTDB): domain Bacteria; phylum Verrucomicrobiota; class Verrucomicrobiia; order Verrucomicrobiales; family V1-33; genus V1-33. The sequence continues at coordinate 29 of CANHUG010000389.1, forward strand.
GGGCGTTGTGACAACCGGAGCTACAGGCAAATTAGGGGTCTGCCCAAACAGGGTTGCCCGCCGCGGTGGGCGTTGTGACGTCACACTGTCCGGTTTTCCCGTTGTGGTGCCCCCAAACAGGGTTGCCCGCCGCGGTGGGCGTTGTGACAACTGGTAGTGGTGACGACTTCCTTTCCGGAGCCCCAAACAGGGTTGCCCGCCGCGGTGGGCGTTGTGACAGTACTTCCTGCGCAGTACTCGTATGGTACACCCAAACAGGGGTGCCCGCCGCGGTGGGCGTTGTAGCTGTCGCTATTTCACTGGTTGAAATCGTGGTCACGCAATCAGGGATGCCCGCTGCGGCGGGGCTTGTGAGCAGGGGACCAAAAGCGGCGGGACGCCGCTTCCACGCTTTTACTCAGAAGATCCAGCGCGGCTGAGCAGTCAGTCGCGTGTTCGGGTCACTGGCGGCCGATTCCTTTGTGGCAGATGGAGATTTCGGATAGCTTCTGGCGGACCTCTTCGGCGATCTCCTGAGGCTCCATGAAGGCGACGAGCTGATGATAGTGGGCTTTGCGGGTGAGCAGGGGCAGTTGCCGCTTCTGGTAGAACTTCTTCATGACCACGTCGAGGAAGTCGTCCGACGCCTTAATGTCGGCTGACCATGCGGCGGGCTTGTCGAGAGTTGCGAGGGCGGCACTGACTTCCTGGATGGCTTCCTGCATGAAGCGGCGGCACTGCTCGCGGAAGAGGTCCCCTTCCGGATACTGCGCCTCCGCGAAACGGAGCAAGGCCGACTCATGGTCATGCCTGAATTATTGGGACCGATCAGGACAACATTCTGCCCGAGTTCGAGGTCGTCGAACTCGAGCTTCTTGAAGTTTCGGACCGAGAGTCTCGTGATCATTCCCCGCAATGATTGCGCTTTGAACGTCATTCGCCAGCGCGTTCTCCCCCGTTGAGAAGAGCCCGGCAGTCGCCGGACCCCGGATTTCCAGCCAGTCATCACGCTCTCAGTTTCCCTTGGTCAGCCCTAACGCGCGCATCATCCTCCGACTGCATTCGTAAACCAGCACGCCCTCGCGGCGGATGTAGATGTAGTCCGTGGATTCTTCACTATGCATCCCAATGCTGTAGGACTGAGGAAGCGAATGCAGGAACTCGAGGAGCAATGGAATCAATCGAGGCGTCCTGAGTCTGGAACGGTGCAGGATCTCCAAACAGATCGCGCGCGAACCGTTCGGGATTGTCCAACCGTGATAGAAGTCGGCGTCCTCCGCTGCATTGCGTCCGAATTGCTCCAGCGCCGCGAGGATTCCCCTCTCCACGGCTTCAAACTCTGCCACGAAATCATCTTCAGACATTTCCGGACCAGGAGGGTTGTAGGGCGTCTCCTCCAGCTTGATCCATTCGATGTCGGTGAGGATCCGCGCGGGGATTGAGGGTTGGGGGGAGAACGGCCTCATGTGCTTGCGGGTAAAATTCCCTTCAATCCAAGTGCAGCCTCGACTCCGCGAAGAAACTCCCGATCACCGGTGGGATCTCGCGGACCACCACGCGCAGGCTCAGGCCGCGGGCCTTGAGTTGGGCATCGAGTTCGAAATCCTGCGCCGGGTCTGCCTCCAGCACTTCCTCGACCACTGGTCGCCATGTTTCCAGAAAGCGGTCGCGGTAAGGATGCCGCTCGTCCGTCCAGTGCCGCAACAGCCGTTCGCGCGTCCGCGCCTTGCGCCAGAGGAGACGGCCATACTCCAACCGCGCCAGATCATGCATCATGGCGTACGGGCCGAGAATCTCGACGGCTGCCTCGTGGGTGTGGGTCATTCAGCCACGCAGTGAACGGTTCACTCGGTCGCCAGCGCCACCCTGACATCTGCCAGGGTGTGGCGTTCGGAATCACTTCTGGCCGCTTCCAGAAAGCTGATGAACCGCTGATTGTTCCGCAGCAGCTCCACCTCCGTCTCAAGGTCATCGGCATGACTGATGATGTAACGGTTTCCATCAGGAAGTGTGACAAGCACGGGCTCCCCCTGCACATTGGTGAGCAGCCATGCACCGGTGTCTTTCTGCGAATCCAGAGCAATGGTTTTCATAGCGGAAATTCCTCTCCTTCGATGATGAGCGTGAGATGCCGCTCGATTTCGCCCAGGAGCAGCGGCGAATCAATAAAAATTGAGCGCCTTGAGGTGACTCAAGGCGCTCAAGTTGAAAGCGTTCGCGCTTCACCATCAGAAGCTCACCCCAGCGCCGCCTTGACGGCTTCGGCGGTCATGCCGAGTTCCTTCATGACGGTATTGCCTGGGGCGCTGATGCCGAAGCGGTCGATGCCGAGGACGGTGCCCTGGGTGCCGACGTATTTCCACCAGAGGCCGGAGACACCGGCTTCGATGGCGATGCGTTTGGTGCAGGCGGCGGGGAGGACTTCGTCGCGATAGGATTGGGGTTGGCGATCGAAGCGTTCGAAGCACGGGAGGCTGACGACGCGGACGCCGGGGTTGCCTTTGGCGGCTTCGACGGCCCATTGGACTTCCGAGCCGGTGGAGAGGACGATAGCGGTGAGGGGTGCGGATTCCTTCACGAGGATGTAGCCGCCCTTGAGCGTGCCCTCTCGGCGGGTGGCGGCGCTGGCGAAGCCGAGGAGCGGAAGGTCCTGACGGCTGAGCGAGAGCAGCGTGGGGCCGTCGGCGCGGCTGAAGGCGGCGGCGAAGGCGGCAGCGGTTTCTTCGGCATCGGCCGGGCGGATGACGTCGAGGTTAGGAATGACGCGGAGGCCGCTGACGGTTTCGACGGGCTGGTGAGTGGGGCCGTCTTCACCGACACCGACGCTGTCGTGTGTGAAGATGTAGGTGACCGGCAGTTTTGCCAGGGCGGCGAGACGGATGCTCGGGCGGCAGTAGTCGGCGAAGACGAGGAAGGTAGCCCCGCTGGCCAGGAAGAGTCCGTCGTAGGCGATGCCGTTGCAGATCGCGCCCATGGCGTGCTCGCGGATGCCGAACCAGATGTTGCGGCCGGTGGGGTTGGTGGCGGAGAAGTCGCCGCCGTCCTTGATGTAGTTCTTGGTGGAACCGAAGAGGTCGGCGCTGCCGGTGATGATCTGCGGGACGGCCTTGGCGATGTGATTGAGGATTTCGCCGCCGCAGTTCCGCGTGGCGGATTTGCCTTCGGCGGGGTATTCGGGAACGAGCTTGAGGAGGTCTTCGGCTTTCAGACCGCCGGAGCGTGCGGCGCTGAGTTCGGCGGCGAGGGCCGGGTTGGCGGCGGCCCATGCGTTGAATGTCTGCTGCCATGCGGCGTGGGCGGCGGCGCGTTTGGCCTTCAGGTCGGCAAAGTAAGCGCGGACGTCGTCGCTGACATAAAAATGGGTGCCTGCGGGAATGCCGAGGGCGGCCTTCGCGGCGTCGGTGAATTTCGCGCCGCCTTCGCCGTGGCCTTTGGCGGTGCCGGCGACTTCCGGGATGCCTTTGGCGATGATGGTTTTGGCGATGATGAGTTTCGGCTTGCCGTTGTTGTTCGCCTTGGCGGCGGAGACGGCAGCGGCGATGGCATTGAGATCATGGCCGTCAATCGTGACGACGTCCCAGCCGATGGCTTCGTAGAGCGCGTGGGTGTTTTCGCTCTGGGTAACCTTTGCCATGGCGTCGAGCGTGACGTCGTTGCTGTCGAAGATGAGGATGAGGTTATCGAGACCGTTGTGGGCGGCGAAGGCGACGGCTTCGCGGGCGACCCCTTCCTGGAGACATCCGTCACCGGCGAGCGCGATGACGTGGTTGTCGATGATCGTATGCTCCGCGGTGTTGTATTTGGCCGCGGCCATTTTGCCGCTGAGGGCATAACCGACGGCATTGCCGACGCCCTGACCGAGCGGGCCGGTGGTGCTTTCGACGCCTTCGGTTTCGTGGAATTCCGGGTGGCCGGGGGTGAGCGAGTGCAGCACCCGGAAGTTCTTCACTTCTTCCAGCGAGAGATTGTAG
>CANHUG010000390.1 GCA_947462995.1 Verrucomicrobiales bacterium
GTTGTGCACGCCGGTGCTGGTGGCGGCGACGCGGCGGTTTACGGACACATCGCAGCGGTCGGTGGCGTTTTCGGTGTTTTATGCGATTTTGAATCTGGGTTTCATGGTGGGGTATTTTGTGAGGGACGGCGTGCAGCAGGGAGGGCCGGTGGCGATGTGGGGGATGGAGTTTTCGGTGCAGCGGGTGCTGTTTGCGGTGAGTTTCGGGATTGAGTTGCTAGTGCTGCCGCTGGTGCTGCTGATGCGTGACCGGAGTGTGGAGGGACTGGCGATGGTGCCGGTGGCTGGGTTCCGTGCGGCGGTGGGGCAGACGGCGGGGATGTTCCGGACGCTGGTGGAGCATCCCGGGTTCCGGAGACTGCTGGTGTTTCTGCTGATGATCGGGATCCTGAAGATTGTGTTCAACATTATGGACGCGGTGCTGCCGACGTTTGCGGAGCGGGAGATTGGCGGGGAGGGAGCGGCACGGGTGGGGCGGTTGAATGCGGTGAACAGCATTCTGATACTGGTGCTGGCGCCTGCGGTGGGGATGATGACGCGGCGGTATTCGGCTTATGCGATGGTGATATTCGGCGGGTTTATCACGGCGTTGTCGTTTGTGTTTCTGGCGTTGCCGCCGGGATGGTTTGCTGGGGTGACGGCGGGGCCGGTGGGGGAGTGGATCGGGCGCGGGTATCTTGAGTTGAAGGGGACGGTGCATCCATATCTGGTGATGATTCTGTTCTGGCAGGTGGTGTTTTCGGTTGGGGAGGCGTTTTATTCGCCGCGGGTGTATGAGTATGCGGTGGCGATTGCGCCGAAGGGGCAGGAGGCGTCGTATGCGGCGTTGTCGGCGGTGCCGCTGCTGATGGGGAAGATGATCAACAGTGCGTTGTTCGGGACGATGCTGGCGCGGTTTTGTCCTGCGGAGGGGCCGAGGAATTCGAGCCTGATGTGGCTGATTGGCGGGTTGCTGGTGCTGGCTGCGCCGTTGGGGTTGCTGGTGCTGCAGCCATACATCCGGGTGAAGGAGGAAGGGCGATGAGCAAAGAAAAGGCGGCACCGTCCTTGAGAGGGACGATGCCGCCGGGGTTTGTCAGGGATTTCCGGTGTTTGTCAGGATCGACCGGGATTACTGGCGGAGCCGGTAGAATTTGCGCTGGGCGGAGGCAGGTTCGGAGAGCGGGCTGACGGCGTCCGGGAGGTCGGTCCATGTGGTGAGGTCAGAGGACTGCTGGAGCGTGCCGGAGTTGCTCCATGTGACGATGACGTTAGGGCCGGAGCGTTCGATGGTGACCGGGGAGGAATAGATGCTGCCGGGGCCGGAGATGAGGGTTGGATGGGTGGCGGCGCTGTAGACGATGCCGTCTGGTTGGCGGGTGCCGTCGATGTAGAAGGCGGGGATGTCGCGGGTGCCTGAGTAGGAGAGTTTGAGGGTGGCGGTGGAGGAGAGGTAGATGGCGCTGCGCGGGCTGGGAGCGCCGGAGGCGGTGAACTCGAGCGTACCGGCTTCGATGCGGGTGGGGCCGCTGTAGTCGGATTGGGCGGTGGGGAGGCCGATGGTGCCCGAGCCGATTTTGGTGAGGCCGACCTTGCCGGTGCCGCCGTTGGTGTTGTCGGTGATTTTGCCATTCTGGCCGCTGCCGCCCGTGGGCCATGCGGTGTTGGAGATGTTGGCGTTGCCGACGGTGAGGATGGAGAGGGATGCGTCGGCGTTGTTGGCGAAGACCCCGCCATTGCCGCTGAGGCCGCCGGTGGTCTGGTTGGTGCCGTTGAAGTCGACGCGGAGGTCGGTGGTGGAGCCGTTGCAGATGATGGATCCGTTTGGTGAGCTGGTGACCGGGTCGCCGGTGGAGACCTGCTGGCCCCAGCGGCCGCGGGAGGTGAAGGTGAGGGTGCCGGAGCCGATTCTGGTGAAGCCGGTGTAGGTGTTGGCGTTGTCGAGGATGAAGACGGCACCGGAGTCGAAGTTAGCCATGTCGATGTCGGTGCGGTAGCCTTGCTTCTGTGCGGTGGCGGAGTTCGGGACGACGGAGACGGTCATGGCACCGCCGTTGCCGTTCTGGATGATGCCTGAGAACGTGGTGATGGAGCCTGCGGGGGCGCCCATTTTGAGGACGGCGCGGGCGAGCGGTGAGTTGTTCGTGATAGTGCCGAAGCCTGAGGGGGCGGGCATCTGGTTCTGGTTGTCGTCGCCGTTGAGGTCGAAGGTACCGCCGGACATGACGAGACGGCCGTAGCGGTAGAGTTGGCCGTTGGCGGCGCGGAGATTGCTGTTGGTGGTGTAGGGCTGGGCTGGGTCGAGGGCGTTGAAGTAGCGGAGCGTGGCACCGGGTTCGAGGGCGTCGATGGAGTCGAGGGCTGAGGGAGAGAGATTGTTGCCGGAGACGGCGGCCTTCATGATGACGGTACCGCTGAGGAGGCGGGTGCCGCCGGAGAGGGAGTTGCGGCCTTCGAGGGTGAGGGTGGAAGTGCCTTTGATGGTGAGCCCGTCGGCGCCGGAGATCTCGGCGGAGATGGTGGTGGGGCCGTGGACGGTGATGACCGGGTCTTTGGCGGGATCGGATTCGGCCAGAGTCAGGGTGCTGGCGTTAGGAGAGGAGATGGAGTAGGGAGCGCCGAAGAAGAGGTCGTGGGCGATGACGGGGGAGTCGAGGATGACGTTGCCTGCGCCTTGTGAGGCGAAGAGGGCGTCCTGGCCATCGGTCCAGAAGGAAGGGGAGTCCCAGTTCTGGCTGGTGGAGTTCCAGCGGAAGTCGGCGGCGGGGCTGTTGGTCCAGCGGTTGGGGCCGACTGGGGGTTGGGCTACGGCGTAGTTGACGGCGTTGAGGAACATCTGCTGACCGACAGCGGAGAGGTCGAGGCCACCGGCCTGGGGATTGGGGGCGCTGGTGGTGGAGCCGCTGGCGTCGCGGGTGCCGCAGGAGAAGAGGAGACGGTAGCCTGCGAGAGTGTCGGCGGCCTGGGTGGTGCGGACGACGGTACCGGCTGGCCATTCAGCGATGCCGTAGCCTTTGACGTCGTAGATGTCGGTGGGGTGGATGGCTGGGGTCTGGCCGGCGGGGATGTTGACGCCTGGGTCGAGCGGGTTGAAGTCGAGGGTGGCGAGGAGACGGCCGCCTGGTTCGATGGTATTGGAGATGGGTTGGTCGGCTCCGTTGAGGCGGACGGCGAAGAACTGGACGGAAGTGCCGCGGTTATTGGTTGGGGAGGGGACGCGGATGCCTGCGAAGTCGTTCATGACGGTATCTGCGCCGAGAAGGGTGGCGGGGATGCCGGCGAAGACCGGGTGGGAGGGGACGTTGAAGGTGAGTTTCCCGGAGGAAGTGCGGAGCGGGTCGTTGGCGGCGGAGTCGTATTCGGTGCTGGCGTTGGGAGCGTTGAGGTAGCCCATGCGGTTGGCGCGGATGAGCGTCGATTTGGTGACGATCATGGGGGAACGGATATCGACGTTCCACTTATTGCCCTGGGCGAGAAGGTTGAAGGGGCCGCTGTTGAGGGCGGAGCCGAGGATGACGAGGTCGAAGGCGTTGAGGAGCGGGACGTCGTCGGTGGAGAGACGGCCGGATTGGGGGTTGAAGCGGGAGACCGAGTGGCCGGCGGAGGTGAGGAGGTTGATGAAGCCTTGGTCGACGTATGGAGTGCCGGTGGAGACGGCAGGGTGCCATGAGCCGCGGACGACGCCATCGGAGCCGGTGCCGGTGGTGGCTGCGGAGCCTTCGGGGCCGTTGTCGCTGACCCAGACGATGCGAGCGGCGTGGGCGACGGGGGCGGAGGCGAGGGCGAGGAGGAGTGGGGAGAGGAGACGGAGGGAGGGGGGATTCATAGAGTCCCCTGATTTTCGGGGGACTGCGGTGGCGGTGACGAGATGGAAATGAGTTGTATGGTGAAAATACAACTTAGCGTCGGCGGAGCCTTATTCCGGTTGGGCTGGCGGGGATTGGGACGACAGGAGAGCAGA
>CANHUG010000391.1 GCA_947462995.1 Verrucomicrobiales bacterium
ATGAGGATCATCGGGGTTCCCGCCAAACTATCCACCTCCCCGCCGCTGTCATCCGAAGGAAATGCCACACGTCCCCCCTCCGCCAGCCTACCGTCCACCCCTCGGCACCATCACCCGCACCATCTCCAACCTCTCCGCTCCCCCCGCCCGCTCGCCGTCCACCAGCACCTGCAAGCCCGCCCCTCGCCCGTATCGCTTCCCGTCCCGATCCCAAATCACCGTCACCACCCGCCCGTGATACGGCACATGATCCAGACAGAACCAGTCCCATTCCCCCTCGGGCAGCAGCGGGCTCACCTCCACCACATCATCTGCCCGCGCCCGCAATCCCACCAGTCCACTGATCACCAGATCGCAGAACGTGGAATGATTGTAATCCTTCCCGCGCTCGTCCGGTGCCTGCCGCCGCTGCTTCAATAGCGTCCTCGCCATCCAGTCCCCCGTGTACGGATTCAGATTCTCATCAATCCACGGCCGCTCGTTCTCCACTCGCTCCAATCCTCCCGCCCCGTCATTCAGCGCCTCCAATCGGCCCCCGTAAACATCCGTGTACGACGCACTCGCCACCGCCCGCACCGCCACATTCTCTCCCCCAGTCATCACCCGCCACTCCAGCAACCCCGCACTCTTCCCCGGCGCACTCTGCACCTCTAACCGCAATGCCCCAGTCCGCACCGGCTCAAACTCCACCCGGTTGAAACGATCCAACGCCGTCCCCCGAACACCCCGCACCGGCACCTCCCGCCACGCGTCCCCTTCCTTCATCATCACCCGCCACGCCATCGGCGGATCAATCCCCTGCCCATCATCATACCAGTACACCTCCACCGCATCCACCGTCTCCTCCGCGGGAAAATCATACTGCACCCACTCCGCATTCCCTAACCGCCCCTCCGCCCACCACGTGTGCCGCGCCACACTCGTGTCAGCCGACTTCGTCAGCCCGCCATCCGCTCGCTCCGGCGGCAACTGCCGGAACCGGTGGCTCCGCACATACCCCTGCAGCACGTCCCAGTAATCCATCCGACTCACCACATCCTGCCGGTAATCATGCAGCAGATTCGCCATCGCCGTCAGGGTCTGTGAGGTCGCAAACGGCCAACTCGGCCCGTTCCACTGACACTCATGCCCCTCATACGCCACCCTGAACCCCGGATGCCGCTGCTCCGTCGTCGTCGGCCCGAACGGTGCCCGGAATCCCTCAGGATCCATCAACTGCCGCCACGCCCCCGATTTGTCAGGTCCCGGCAGGTGAAAACACCACGGCACATAACCATGCAGCTCCCGCACCCCCGCCAACTCCCCGCCCCCTCGCGGCCGCACCTTGAAAAACTCCGCCTCCGCATCCCACAACTGCCCCTCCACCAGCTCCCGCAACGCCGCCGCCTTCCCCCGCCATTCCTCCGCTTCCGCCTTCTTCCCCGCCCGATCCAGCACCGCCGCAATCGCCACCGCGTCCCCATACTGATAACTGTTCAAGGTCGCCCGGCATCCGCTCCCGCCCACCGACACCTCCATCCCGTCATTCCCGTCATTCTGCCAGTACAACCCGCTCTCATCCCGATGATCCCCGGCCCACGCCTCCCAGTTTTCTATCAAATCCGGCAGCAGTTCCCTCACCAATCCATCATCCCCAATCACCCGCGCCCTCGCCTCCAGCGCATCCGCCGCCCAGAAACTGTACTTCCGCGGCTCCCCGCCCTTCCGAAACCAGAACACCGCATAGTCATCCAGCACCTTCCGGTCATGCAGCCACCGACCCTCACGAAAATGATGCCCCGCAGGACAGTTGATCGAATTGTGCTTCCCCGCCCACGGCACCGCCGGCAGAAACTCCGTCACAATCCATCCATCCACGGTCTCCTTCAGATGCTTCCGGAATGTCCACCACCGGAACCAGTACACTTCCTCCAGTTTCTTGTCAGGGCACTCGAACCTCGGTACGTTCGCCGCCATCCACTCCCACGCCGCCGCATTCGGAATCGCATTCACCACGGTCTCCCGATCCCCCGCCGCAAACCCATCCGCATAAGCCCGGAACCGCTCCGCCTCCAGCACCGCATCCCCCGCTCCCGCCCGCATCACCGGCACCACCAAAGCGACCACCGCCACCAAACCAACGCGCATCGTCTCTGAAATCATCCCCCCACATCACCCCCATCGCACCACCGCGCCACCACCTCCCCTCCCGCGGCCCCGTAATCACCAACTCACCGCCGACCGCGCTTCCTCCCCAGCACCGCCGTCACTTTGTCCAACGGCAGGCAATTGATCACATCCGCCCGCGTCAGCCATCCCTTCCGCGCCGCTCGCACCCCGAACCATAAATCCTGCAACCCTCCCGTGCTGTGCGCATCCGGATTGATCGAACACAAGACTCCCTTCTCCTTCGCCAGCCGCCACCACCGCCAGTCCAGATCCAGCCGCCACGGGCTCGCATTCAACTCAATCATCGTCCCCGTCGCCGCACACGCATCAATCACCGCAGGCACATCCACCGCATACGCATCCCGCTTCAGCAACAACCGTCCCGTCAGGTGCCCCAGCATCGTCACATGCGGATTCTCCACCGCACGGATAATCCGTTTCGTCATCTCCGCCTCCGCCAGATTGAAGACACTGTGCACACTCGCCACCACATAATCCAGCTCACCTAGCAAGTCATCAGCAAAGTCCAGACTCCCGTCCTTCAGTATGTCCACCTCGCTCCCCGCAAACAGCCGGAAACTCCCGTCCCACTCCCGGTTCATCGCCGCAATCTCCGCAATCTGCGCCCGCAACCGTCCCTCATCCAGGCCGTTCGCCTGGAACGACGACTTGCTGTGATCCGCAATCCCCAGATACTGCAATCCTAACTCCATCGCTGCCTCCGCCATCGCCGCCAGCGTGTCCACCCCGTCGCTCGCCGTCGTGTGATTGTGAAACGTCCCCCGCAGGTTCTCCAGCGCCACCAGTTCCGGCAACGTCCCCGCCTCCGCCGCCTCGATCTCCCCCATTCCCTCACGAATCTCCGGTGCCATGAAATCCAGTCCCAGCACCCGGTGCACATCTCTCTCCTCATGCACATCCTCAGGCACCGGCGTGCCCTTCTCCCCGTGCGGCGACAACTGATACTCGTTCAGCGTCCACCCCATCTTCAACGCCCGCGATCTCAGCTGAATGTTATGCTCTTTGCTCCCCGTGAAGTACACCAGCGCATAAGGAAACTCCGCGTTCGTCACCACCCGCAGATCACACTGCAACCCATTCTCCAGCCGGATGCTGCTCTTCGTCTCCCCTCGCACGATCACCTGCTTCACAAACGGTGCCGTCACAAACGCCTCCATCAGCACGCCAGGCTTCCGGCTCGCCGCCAGAAAATCCAGATCGTGCACCGTCTCCTTCCCGCGCCGGAACGACCCCGCCACTTCCACCCGCGACGTTTCCTCCAACCCCCGCAGAAACTCCATCACCGCCTCCGCTGCCTCCGCCGCCGCATCCGCCCGGAAAATCCCCGCATGCGCCTCATTGAACGCCATCCCCTCAAGGATCTTCGCCACCGTCTTCTCGCCAAACCCGCTCAGCGCCGCGGCCGTCCCATCCTCGCAAACCCGCTTCAGATCCGCTAGACTCCCCACCCCCAGCTCCCGGTGCAGCGCCGCAATCTTCTTCGGCCCCAACCCCGACACCTCGAACAACTCAAACAAGGTCTCCGGAAACTCCGCCCGCAGCTTATCATAAAACCCTAGCTGCCCAGTCGTCGCCAGCTCATGCAGCTTGTCCCGCAACGCCTCGCCAATCCCCTTGATCCCCTCCAGCTGCCCCTCCCGCGCCAGCGCCACAATGTCCCCGCCATGCGTCATCACCACCTCCGCTCCCGTCCGGTATGCCCGAATCTTGAACGTATTCTCCCCCTTCAGCTCCAGCAGCTGCGCTATCTTCTCAAGAAC
>CANHUG010000392.1 GCA_947462995.1 Verrucomicrobiales bacterium
CAGTCCGAATCTCAGTGCGACCGCACAAACTCGTCAAACCGGTCCAGGCCCTTCTTGATCACATCAAGGCTGCACGCATAGCTGAATCGGATCGTGTCATCCGCCCCGAACGCAATCCCCGGCACCACCGCCACATGACTGCGGCTCAGCAGCTTCTCCGCAAAATTGACGCTCTTGATCCCCATCCGCCCGATGTTCACAAGGAAGTAAAACGCTCCCTTCGGCTCCACCACCGACAGATTCGTCAGGGTCTGGAACCGCCGCATCATGTACCCGCGGCGCAGGTCAAACTCCTGTCTCATGTCCTCGATGATGTTCTGATCACCCTGCAATGCAGCCAGCGCCCCGTACTGCGCAAACGTCGCCGGTGCCGAAGTCGTGTGGCTCTGAATCGTATCAATCGCCTCCGCAATCTTCTTGTTCGCCGTCGCCGTATAACCAATCCGCCAGCCCGTCATGCTGTACGCCTTCGAAAAGCCGTTCACCACAATCGTCAGCTCTTTCAACTCACGGCTCAGGCTCGCAATCGACACATGCTCGGTGTCCTCATACACCAGCTTCTCGTAAATCTCGTCCGACAGAATCAGAATGTCCTCCGACGCCGCAATCTCCCCGATCTGCTCCAGCTCCTCACGGGTGTAAACCGCCCCAGTCGGATTCGACGGGCTGTTCAGAATCACCATCTTCGTCGATGGCGTCATCGCCGCCTCAAACTCCTCAGGCGTCATCTTCCACCCGTTCTCCTGCTTCGTCTGCACAATCACCGGAGTCGCCCCCGCAATCCGCACCATGTCAGGATAACTCGTCCAGTACGGCGACGGAATCACCACTTCATCCCCCGGCCCGCACGTCGCCAGAATCGCGTTGTAGCACGAGTGCTTCGCCCCGCAGTTCACACTCAGCAGATCCGGCGTGTACTGCAGTTGGTTGTCCGCCGCCAGCTTCGCACAAATCGCCTCCCGCAACTCCAGCAGCCCGGCCGACGCCGTGTACTTCGTCTTCCCTTCCGCCAGCGCCTTCAAACACGCCTCCTTGATGTGCGCCGGTGTATCCATGTCCGGCTCGCCCGCCCCGAAACTGCACACGTCAATGCCCTCCTTCTTCATTTTCGCAGCCTGGCTGGTGACCGCGAGGGTGATCGATGGGGCGAGGGTCGAGATGTGTGGTGTGACGAAGTCCATGGTCAAAGATTAGGAAAATGCTCCCCGGAAACCCGGGAACGCGCAGGAAACAGGGTGACGCGGGAATTGTCAACCCGTGGAACGCCAGGAATCCATTCCCTCACCCACGATTTTCCCCCGATTCACCCCTCAACGCACCGCAGGCGCATAGTCCAGCACCACTTTCCCCGCCTCCAATCGCACCACCGTCACCTGCTTCAGCACTTCCAGCACACCCTTGTCCGTCGTCTCCCGCAACCCGCTCATCAGCAAGGTGTCCAGATGGTTCGCCTGCACATAATGCGCCCGGAATCCCGCCGACAGCTCCCGACCCGGCACCTCCACCGCCACCGTCTCAAGGATCACTCCCTTCTCAGGGTGCCGCACCGGCTTCACTTCGCTGAACCCGTTCAAATACAACCGCTCCCCGCTCATCGGCATCCCGTTCATCGCCAGCGATACCCGAAACCGGATCGCCGCCGCCGTAATCGCTTCCACCCCCGCAAACTCCCGCATCGCCATCCCCACCGGCTCCGCCGCCAGCAGCGTGTTCAAATCATCCACCGTCAACTCCAGCACCGCCGCCCGCTTCGCCACCACCGCCCCCCCAAACTCCCGCATCCGCCCACGCAATCCCTCAATCTCCACCGCACTCGCCGCCTTCGGGGTCACCAATCGCGGCTCCTTGTCCGTGATCGTCCGCAACTCCTGCACCTGCCGCACCATCGAAATCACCATCCACGACCCCCACAGCGCCATCCACAAACCACCCATCACCAGCATCAGGCACCCAGGCGAAATGCGGCGGCGCGGCTTCGATACAGCTTCAGGGGCTTCAGTCATGCGACCACGCAAAGCATGCCCCCGCTCCCCACGCAAGCTCTCATCCCCCCTCCGCAATCCGCCGCACCACCTCCCCAGCCGCCGCAAACCCGAAAACCCCCGTCACAAATGTCGCCGCTCCCCACCCGCTCGCACAATCCATCCGCAGGCTCTCCCCGCGCTCAGCCTCAACCCCGCAACTCCCGTCCTTCTGCGGATACCGCTGATCCTCACCCGAATGCACCGCCGCCACGCCGAACAACGCCCCGCTCTCCCCTCCAGGAAACCCATGCGCCCGCCGCAACTCACGCCGCAACATCCTCAACAAATTGTCCCCCTGCGCCCGCGCCAGATCCGTACACCGCACCCCACACGCATCCACCCTACCACCCGCACCGCCCACCGTCACCACAGGCATCCCCCCGCGCACACAATGCGCAATCATCAGCGCCTTCACCGTCGTCACATCCACCGCATCCACCACCATCCCACAACCCTCCGGCAGCAACCGCCCGCAATTCCCCACCCCCACAAATTCCTCCACCGCTTCCACCTCCACCTCCGGATTGATCAATCTCATCCGCTCCGCCAGCACCGCCACCTTCGCCCGACCCACCGTGTCACTCATCGCCGGCAACTGCCGGTTCACATTCGTCACACACACGTCATCCCCGTCAATCATCCGCACTCTCCCCACCCCGGACCGCACCAAGGCCTCCACCGTCCACGACCCCACCCCGCCTACCCCCACCACCGTCACAGTCGCCCCCGCCAATCGCTCCATCGCCGCCACGCCGAACAATCGCCCCATCCCCCCAAACCGATCCGCATAAGCCCCCGTCACCATGCCCGTCTCGTCAGTTCAAAATCCTCCAATCGCTTCCTCAATCCTTCACCTCCACACCCACCCGTCTCCCCTCACGCCACGCCGCCGCCGCCACCAGCGTCCGCACCGCCTTGATCGTACTCCCCTCATGCCCAATCAATCGCGACACCTGCCGCTCCGGCACCACCACCTCGAAAATCTCGCGCCCTCCTTCCTCCCGCTTCGTCACAACACCATCACCAACCGCACCAGTCAGTTGCTCCACCACATACTCCAGAAATTCCTGAATGTTCACCGGGGCTTCCATATCACGTTCGGGTTGGGTTCCATCCTAAACAAAAAGCCCGGCCCTGCTCACAGGACCGGGCAGTTGATTCATTCCCGAAACCTCAGGGCTTCGGCTGCGCCTTGCGCACTTTGCGGATCAGCGACGCCACCGTCTCGCTGGCCTTCGCGCCTTTGCCAATCCACGCGTCAACCTTCGCAAGGTCCACATCGTAGTTCGTGCCAGCCTTCATCGGGTCGTACGTGCCGACCATGTCGATAAAGCGCCCATCGCGGCGCGTGCGGGAATCCGCCACCACGATGCGGTAGAACGGACGATCTTTCGCGCCTTCGCGCCTCAGCCTGATTGCGACTGCCATAATTGATGCTTGCGTTGGTGTTCTGAAAAATAACGCCGCGCCATGGAAGATTTCCACTCGCGGAAGGGCGGGCATATTACCCGCCACCCCCGGAACGCAAGCGGTTTTCTTCCCCACATGCATTTCCGTACCCGCGCCCCCCCTTTTCTGTCACCTCCCCCACCCCCGCCACATCAATTTCCATAAGCCCGCCCCCATGCTCCGCCCCTCTCTCCTCTGCCTCCTCTCCGCCGTCTCCGCCTCGGCCCTCACATGGCTCGCCACCCGCCCAGCCACCCCATCTCCACCCACCACCGCCCGCACGCCCCCCACCTCCCTCTCCGCCTCATCCCCACACAACCCCACCCCCTCCGCCCGCCCGTCCGCTTCCTCCTCCTCCGCCACCTCATCCTCCCGTCTCACCACCCCGCCCGACGCCGCGGCCATCCCCGATCTCATCAACCAGATCCTCGCCACCACCGACCCCCTCGAAC
>CANHUG010000393.1 GCA_947462995.1 Verrucomicrobiales bacterium
CGGCGGCCAGATCGCCGCAGGCTTCGCCCACCTCGAAAAGTGGTACTCCAGTCAGGCCAAAGCACGCGACGCCGCCCTCCACGCCCTCGCCTACCCGCTCCTCATCGCCCACGCCGCCGCCGTCATCCCAGCCGTCGTCGGCGGCATCACCTCCGGCTCAGGCGTCCTCCAGCCTCTCCTCCTCAACCTCGGCGGGCTCTGGTTCATCCTCGTCGCCCTCTACGCCATCTCACGTTTCATCCTCGGAGCCGGCCGCAGAATCCCATCCCTCGACGCCCTCATCAGCGCCGTCCCATGGCTCGGCCCCGCATGGCGCAACAGCGGCCTCGCCCGCTGGGCCGCCGTCATGCACTTCCACATCATGTCCGGCCAGCTCCTCTCCGGCGCCTTCGCAGAAGCCGGCACCGCCTCCCAGCGACCCAGACTCAACGCCGCCAGTCAGCGGCTCTCCGCCCTCACCGCATCAGGCCAGCCAGCCGGTTCGGCCATGATCCACGAACCCGTCTTCCCCGAAGCCGTCGCCCTCCACTTCGCCTCCGCAGAAGAAGCCGGCATGCTCGACACCGAATGCGCCGGCCTCGCCGACCGCGCCCTCCACGACGCCACCGTCTCCATGCAGCGCGCCGGTGAATGGCTCCCACGCATCATCTACATCGCCGCCATGATCTTCGCCGCATGGCAGGTCCTCAACATGGGCCGCGGGGTCTTCCAGCAACAGCAGGACTTCCTCCGCGACATCGGGTTCTAGTGTAGTCCGCCTTACAGATGGTGTCCAGGCTCCTCAGCGCAACTGCCCGCGGTTCCAAGCCACGCAGTCCGCATACGTCACCCCCGTCCCGCCAAACAGATCGAGCGCACTCCCGATCGTCACATCCACGCGCCCGCCACTCAGCTCCTCCGCCGTCCCAAGATCCGCCAAACTCCGCGCCCCGCCCGCATACGTCACCGGGCAACCGTCCCACTTCCCCAGAAACGCCAGCAGCTCCTCGTCCATCCCCGCACACTTCCCCTCCACATCCGCGGCATGAATCAGAAACTCCGCGCAATCCGCCGCCAGCATCCCTAGCACTTCTTTCGTCACCGGCAGGCTCGTCCGGGTCTGCCACCGGTTCATGTAAACCGCCCACCCACCCTCAGGCTCGCGGCGGCACGACAGATCAATCACCAGCCGCTCCGCTCCCACCTCCCGCCTCAACGCCGCCAGCCGCTCGGGCTGAAATTCCCCGCCCGCCGAAAACAGCCGCGACGTCACAATCACATGCGACGCCCCAGCCTCAATCCACTCCGCCGCATTCCCCTCCGTAATCCCTCCACCCACCTGCAACCCCCCAGGCCACGCCCCCAGCGCCTCCCGCGCCGCACCATCGTTCCCAGGCCCCAGCATGATCACATGCCCGCCCTCCAGTCCGTCCCGACGATAAAGCGCCGCAAACTCCCCCGCCGGCACGTCACTCTCAAAATTCGTCTGCGGCCCCTCCCCGCCATCCCGCAGCGTCCCCCCCACAATCTGCTTCACTCGGCCTTCGTGAAGGTCAATGCAGGGGCGAAATCGGGTCATCCCTCAGCAAACACACCCATCTCCCCCACCGCAACCAGCTTCTCCACCCCTCCCTCCACACTCCCTCCCCTCATGGCTTCTCCTCCGCACCAACCGCCGCCTTCGCCCGCTCCTTCGCCCTCTCCTGACTCGCCGCCCCCAACCGACTCATCGGCACCTTGAACACCCGACCCTCCGCCGTCCGAATCACCACCGCATCCCCACTCATCCGCACAAAACGCGCCTTCACCGTCTTTCCATCCGCACTCACCCAGTCCTCCACCGGCAACTCCACCACCGCAGGCCGCGCCGCCAACCCGGACTTCGCCGCCCCTCCCCCACCAGCCTTCCCCGCCTCCAGCAACGCCCCCTCCTCAATCCACTCCCGCAACAGCTTGATCTCCTTCGGCGATACCCGCGGCCCGTTCGGCGGCATCTGATTGTCCCCAGTCATCGTCATCACCTCAAACAACCGGCTCCGCGACACATCCCCAGGCACCACCACCCCCCTCGGATCAATGTCATTCCCAAACCGCTTCAAATTGTCAAAAACATACCCCGCCTTCTCCTTCTTCGCCTTCTCACTGTGACACTCGTAACAGTGCTTCTCCAGAATCGGCCGGATGTCCCGCCGGAAATCGGCCCCCCGCACCATCGCCACAGAAACCATCATCAGAAAAATCACGCGCTGCTTCATACCCTCCCCTACACCCGCTCCACACGCCGCGCCACTCGCTTTCCACCTCCCCTCCCATACCCCCCTCCCACTCAAATACCCCCCAGCCTAATCAGCTCTCCCTTAACGTGATTTCAACGAAAGCAAGAATCATGCCAGACATTCCCGCTTGCAGGTACCGACTTTCCAGTATATAACAAGTAACTTACTGACATGGAACAAGTTGCCTATCAAAACATCGTCGCTGCAATCGAAGTTTTGCTCATGGCACTCCTCGCGTGGGCAGGCACCAAGGCCTTCTTCATTGGCCTCCGCACCACCGGTGTCCTCGTCGCCTGCGGCGCCACCCTCTCCCTCGCCGGTGCCGCCGGCATCTTCCTGATCCCTCCCAAACCAGCCTCAGACACCGGCAACGTCACCCTCATGGCCTTCTCCACCGCAGGCCACTTCCTCCTCGCCGCAGGCATCCTCCGCCTCGTCCTCGTCTTGGACCGCCGCGAAGATACCACTGACCCACCACCCTGATCAGCGCCAAAATCCGCCCGATCCACCAAGGTCGACCCCAAAAAAGAGGTCTGCGCACCCCGAAGAGGTCCGTCTAGTCTCCCCCCCACCCGCGTCCCAACGGGGCGTGAGACCCCAGCCCAGGGACGAAGCAACGCGAAGGCCCCGGGATCACACGATCATATATCCCCGCGTCCCAACGGGGCGCGAGAACCCGCATCGCCGCGAAGAGGCCTGTCTCTCTATTCCTGAGCCGAAGAGGTCCGTCCACATGTCCACCCTGCCTCGCAAGCCACGCACTCAATGACCAGCGAAGAGGTCCGGCCTGATTCACGCCAAGACGCAGCCGGTCTTCAGGTGAAATCCCAGTTCGTGCCCGACTCAAATCCACCGATCACCGCGCTCAACTTGGCACCACTCACCGCGCTCTGACCTCACCCCCAGCTCCCCAGCAGCTCCTCCACCAGCGCCGGCACCACCTCCGTCGCCAATCCCGTCCGGCGCTCCCCGAAATTCCCGCTAGCCGACGTCTCCGCCACGTTGCACTCCACCGTGCGCGCCCCAACCCGCCGCGCCATGTCCACAAAACCAGCCGCCGGATACACACTCCCGGACGTGCCCACACTGACAAAAATCGCGCACCGGCCCAGCGCCGCAAGGATCCCGTCCATCCCGTACGGCATCTCCCCGAACCACACAATGTCAGGCCTCACCACCCCCACCCTCCCGCAATAGATACACGCATCCCCCATCCCAAGATCCCCCACCCATTCCCACGACTTCCCGCACCCCTCGCAGAGCGCTTTCCGCAACTCCCCGTGCATGTGCACCAACCGCTCGCTCCCCGCACGCTCATGCAGGTCATCCACATTCTGCGTCACTAGCAGAAACCGCCCGCGCCACTCCCGCTCCAATCGCACCAGCGCCCGGTGCGCCGCATTCGGCTCCACTCGATCCAACCCGGCACGCCGCAGATTGTAAAACCGATGCACCAACTCCGGATCCCGACGGAACCCCTCCGGACTCGCCACCTCCTCAAACCGGTGCCCCTCCCACAACCCATCCGCACCGCGAAACGTCGCGATCCCGGACTCCGCAGAAATCCCAGCCCCAGTCAGAATCACAATCTCCGGCTCGCTCTCACTCATCCCCACCTCCTCTCACACCCAGCCACCTCCCGCC
>CANHUG010000394.1 GCA_947462995.1 Verrucomicrobiales bacterium
TGGAAGTCGCCGAGGGAGGCGGTGCCGTCGGAGACGATGTTCCAGTCGAGGACTTCCTCGGAGAGGGAGGTGAGGAGGATGCGGGCGGCGAAGCGTGCGAAGTCGGCGTCGCGTTCGATGAGGGTTTTGGCGTTGAGGATGATGGTGCGGTTGAGTTCTTCCTGGGTCATTTCCGGGAAGAGGGACCGGCGGAGTTCGGTTTCGATGACATCGCGGGTGAGGCAGAGGTCGAGACCGATGGAAGCGAAGTCGACGCGCTTACGGAGATCGAGACCGTCCCAGAGCGTGGTGGAGCCGTCCTCGAGTTTGACGAGGATCATGCTTTCCTGGCGGTCGATGGCGAGGCGGCGGAGTTCTTCTTCCGAGCGGGAGCGGACCTCGGAGCGGTGGGCGCGGTAGAGGACGTAGGAGGCGGCGACCTTGTAGTGGCCGCTTTTCATGAGTTCTTCCTGGACGACGTCCTGGAGTTCCTCGATGCCGATCATCTGGCGGCCTTCGTCGTTGATCCGTGCGGTGATGGTGGCGGCGAGATCGACGGCTGGGGCGCTGTCCATTTGTTCGGACAGGAAGGCCTTGCGGATGGCGATTTCGATTTTGTTCTGGTTCCAGTTCACGACGTGGCCGTTGCGGCGGATGACGCGGCAGCGGGGTGCGGTGGGGGTGAGCTGGGTGAAGGGGGTATCGTCCGGTGGAGGGGAGTCGTTCTGGTAGCGGACGACGATGGAGCGGGCGAGGTCGTAGGCGTTGCGGCGGATGAGCGTGCGTTCGATGATGCGGGTGACTTCGGAGGCTTTGATGGCGGAGCGGTCGTCTTCGCCGGAGCCGCGGCAGCGGGAGGCGAGTTCGTCGGAGACGGCGTGAGCGATCTGGGCGACGAGCTGGCGGTTTTTGTCGGTGAAGATCTCCTGTTCCTGGCGGACGAGCATGAGGTCGGTGAGGGCTTCACCGATGATGGTGGCGATATCGCCCTGGGTGAAGAGCTTGCGTTCGCCCTGATCCATGACTGGGATCGAGTGGAGGGCGGCCACGGCCTGGGGATCACCGGCCCAGTTGAAGCGAGGTTTGTGGTCCGCGGGGTTGTTGCGGGCCATGTTTTTGAGTTCGATGTCTTCCTCGATGAGGTTTTTGGCGATCATGGGACTGGTCGGTGGACGGGGACGGGGTTGGGCGGAGGAAGGGAGAGAGAGAGGAGGGGCGAGGTCAGAGATCGTCGTCGTGGACGCCTTCGAGGACGCTGGATTTCTGGTATTCGGTGACCTTGCCTTCGAAGAAGTTCTGTTCCTTGCGGATGTCCATGAGTTCAGCGAGCCACGGGAGAGGGTTGTTGATGGGCTCGTTGAGGGGTTTGAGGCCGACGCCTTCGAGACGGCGGTCGGCGATGTAGTCGATGTAGAGGCAGAATTCTTCGCAGCTGAGGCCGACGCTGTTTACTGGGAGACAGTCGCGGATGAATTCTTTTTCGAGGGTGATGCCTTCGCGCATGAGGTCGCGGAGTTCCTCGCGGAAGTCTTCGGTCCAGATTTCCTTATTTTCCTCGATGAGGTCCATGAAGAGATTGCGGAAGACCTCGATGTGGTTGCTTTCGTCGCGGAGCGTGTAGCGGAACATCTGGCCGATGCCGGTGAATTTGTTCTGGCGGTAGAGACTGAGGATCATGCCGAAGAGCCCGTAGAACTGGGTGCCTTCCATGACTTGGCCGAAGAGGAAGATGTTGCTGGCGAGGAGCCGTTTATTTTCCGGGATGGTGAGGTCGAGGTCGCGGCGGAGGGAGCGGCTGGCGCGGGAGACGAACTCGTTTTTGCGGAGGATGGAGGGGATTTGTTCGAACATGGCCTCGCACTCGTGCGGGTTGATCCCGAGACTGGAGATCATGTAGAGGAGGCTGTCGGCGTGGATATTTTCCTCGTGGGCGTGGCGGCCGAGGACGAGTTTGAGTTCGGGTGCGGTGACGAGTTCGCGGACGACGTGCTGGATATTGTCGCCGACGATGCCTTCAGCGGCGGAGAAGTAGCCGATGCCCATGCGGATGATCCAGCGTTCGAGGTCGGAGACTTCTTCGCTGCGCCACTGCTGGATGTCGGTTTGCATCTGGATGTCTTCCGGTTCCCAGTGATTGGCCTTCATGGTCCGGTAGAGTTCGTAGGCCCAGTGGTATTTGAGCGGGAGGAGATTGAAGGCCATGCTTTCGCGGCCATTGATGACGCGTTTGGAGCGGAAGGCTTCTTCGGCTTTGGCTTCGTCGAGGAAGAAGGTTTTGGAGCCGACGGTGAAGGAAGTTTCCATGGTGAGGCGGGGCAGGCTGAGCGGTTTGGGTGGGTGGGTGGAGCGATTAAACTGCCATAATTGCCATAATTTCCCGCAACTTGGTGCTGGTGAGGGAGTTGGGGGTGGCGATCATGGCGGGGGTTTTAGAAACTATGGAAGCTGATGAGAATTCTTGAAAGCCACCCCAACATGTAGCGGGGCGGGGATGAGCGTACACAAGATTGTGTGGAGATGACAAGAGGATTCTGCATTTTCGTGGATTGTACGGTGATGCATAAAGTGTGCCTGGGCTAGGTGTGGAGGGGTTGTGGGTTCATGGGATTTTCATGGGCGAGGGAGGAGGAGATTTTTGTTGCGGAGGGGTGAAATCGGTCCTGGGCTTGGAATGAGAGGGGTTGTGGAGTGGGGGTGAGCTGGGAGGCTTGGAAATGCTTGGGGCCGGGGCTTTTGGGGTCTGGGGGAGGCTGGATTATCAAGGTTTCCTGATGATTTGGAGGAGTGGATGAATTGCGCTTGACTGTGGTGGGGCGGGGAGGGGTTGGGGTGAGAGGTACGTGCATGCGTGGGGCGGAGGGAGGGTAGAAAGTGGGGGTGGGATTGGGGTGATTGTTGTTGCTGGCGGGGAGGAGACGTGATTGAGGATGGGGCGATGGATTTGAATGCGCTGCATCAGGCATTGGCCGTGTCTCCTGGGAATGTTCCGCTTTTGCTGATGGTGGCGAAGCTGGAGGAGGATCAGTTTGCGATGCCTGCGGCGCGGGCGTTGCTGGACCGGGTGTTGGCGATTGAGCCGGGGAATCGGGAGGCGCTGCTGGGGATTGCGAGGCTGTTGGATTTTACTGGGGAGAGTTCGGAGGCGATGGTGCGACTGGAGGATTTGTGCGGGAGGGAGCCTGGGTATGGGGCGGCGTGGTTGTTGCGTGCGCGGTTGGCGCTGGAGGAGGGTGAGGCGGCGCGGGCGAGGGAGTATTATGATCGGGCGGTGGGGCTGGATCGTGGGTTGGCGGATGACGGGTTACTGGAGGAGATTTTGAAGGCTCGTGGGGTGAATCGGGCGGTGCAGACGACGGATGGGGGGATTCACGAGGGGGAGGACGAGGAAGAGGATGAGGTGGGGGGGATGGATGCGGTGGCGGCGTTGGAGCTTGGGGTGGAATTCCGGGTGCGGACGGAGGTGCGGTTTGGGGATGTGGGTGGGATGGATGGGGTGAAGGACGACATCCGGATGAAGATTGTGCACCCGTTGCGGAACCCGGAGTTGTTTGCGGCTTATGGGAAGAAGGCGGGGGGTGGGGTGCTGCTGTACGGGCCGCCGGGGTGCGGGAAGACATTGATGGCGCAGGCGACGGCGGGGGAGATCGAGGCGTCGTTTTTGTCGGTGGGGCTGCATCAGATTCTTGATATGTACATCGGGGAGTCCGAGCAGAAGCTGCATGGGATCTTTGAGCTGGCGCGGCGGTCGCGGCCGGCGGTGTTGTTTTTTGACGAGACGGATGCGCTGGCGGCGGATCGTCGGGACATGAGGCAGTCGGCTGGGAGGACCCTTGTGAATCAGTTTCTGTCGGAGCTGGACGGGTTGCAGGCGTCGAATGAGGGATTGCTGGTGTTAGGGGCGACGAATGCGCCGTGGCAA
>CANHUG010000395.1 GCA_947462995.1 Verrucomicrobiales bacterium
TCCTCGGCTGGTACTTCAAAACCCACACCAGTCTCTTCCCGGCCTCCACTTCCCTCACCAACGCCGCCATCTTCATGGGCGCCTCCATGTGCATCACCGCCTTCCCCATGCTCGCCCGCATCATCCACTTTAAGGGGCTCGCAGGCACCGTCATGGGCACGGTCGCCATCGGCGCAGGCGCTATCGACGACGCCATGGCATGGATGCTCCTCGCCATCGTCCTCGCTGGCTTCAAAGGCGACGCCTCCCACGCCCTCGTCAATATCCGCGGCGCCGCCGCCTACGTCGCCCTCACCCTCCTCGTCATCCGCCCCATCCTCGCTCGCTGGGCCTCCCGCATCGAAGCCCGCGGCTCCGTCTCCGACGGCGAATACGCCTTCCTCCTCTCCCTCATGTGCCTCGGCGCATGGTGGACCGATTACATCGAACTCCACGCCGTCTTCGGCGCCTTCGTCATGGGCGCTGCCATGCCCCGCGGTCTCATCTCCCGAACCCTCATCGAACGCACCCAGCCACTCGCCGTCGCCCTCCTCCTCCCGCTCTTCTTCACGTTCTCAGGCCTCAATACCCGCATCGGCAGTCTCAACACAGCCTTCCTCTGGCTCATGTGCGCCGCCGTCCTCGTCGCCGCCATCGCCGGTAAAGGCCTCGCCTGCTGGGCCGCCGCCCGCGCCGCCGGTGTCCCCAACCGCGAAGCCCTCGGCATCGGGGTCCTCATGAACGCCCGCGGCCTCATGGAACTCATCATCATCAATATCGGCCTCCAGAACGGCATCATCTCCCAGGAACTCTTCGCCATCCTCACCATCATGGCCGTCATCACCACCCTCATGGCCTCCCCCATCTTCGACCGCCTCACCGGCCCCTCCCGCACCGCTCCGCACTAAGCAAAGTGGCACGGGCATCCTGCATGTGACCCTCTCCCCCTGCGCAACACGCAAAGTGGCACGGGCATCTTGCCTGTGACCCTCTCCCCCTGCGCCACACACAAAGTGGCACGGGCATTCTGCCCGTGACCCTCTCCCAACTTGCCCCCCCACAAGGTGGCACGGGCATCCTGCCTGTGACCCTCTCCCAACTCGCGCCCCCACAAAGCAACACAACCATCCTGCCTGTGACCTCACCCTCCGGAACCCTCCATCACCTCATACTCCCGGTGCCCCCGGATATACGCTTCAAACCTCCTAAGCTGCGCCTCCGACCTCACAAGATGGTCAAAATTCTCATCCAGCCAAAGACTGCCAGCGCGATCAAACTCCCTATTGATGGCCTTGGCGGAAAAGGACTTCCAACTGTGCAGAATCGCTGACAGATCCTCCCCGGGCATTGGAGTCAACAGCACGTGCACATGATTGCCGGCGACCACAAACTCACCCAGTCCATAGCGCGTGCCGTCAAAGTGCCGCACGGCATCCTTCACGATCCTCCGGGCTGCCGGCAGACCGAGCAGACAACTTCCGTCACCGGCATCCAGCCATCGCTGCACCCGTTCATGAAACAGCTCAAAATACATCTCACGCTCGGTGCATGTAAGTTCCGAGGCGCTAACGTCTCCATGAGTCTTCGTCCATTCAGCGCGATCCTGCTCCAGTTCCTTCCTGCGAGCCGCTGGAAGCGAATCCGCCAGACGGAACGTGATGAAGTAGGTCCCACCCTCCTGTCTCCAGTGAGGAAGGTTCCGGCGGCCCTTGTTCACAGCACCCTCAGGATTGAAGAACGGCGAGGGAGTCACACACAGCAAACCTGTGCCACCGACCGCAAACCTGTCGACCGTCAAATCCACCGCCAAAGTGACACGGGCATCCTGCCTGTGACCTCAATGCCAAAGTCTCAATATGGAAGCCCATGCCACTCCGTGACTTGCGAAACGGTTACTCAGGAGGCCTTCCCGGCCTCGTCCCCCCGCAAAACGCTTCATTCTTCCCGCCTTCCCCGCACAATCAGCACTCGCCACCCGTCTACCTCGCCATCCCATCATTCACGCTTTGATTTCCCTCCGCCCAGGGCACGCTGGCAGCTACTTCCAGCCTCCGCTCCCCCATGCCCTGCGCCGTCATCATCCCCGCACGCTTCGCCTCCTCCCGCTTCCCCGGCAAACCCCTCCACCACATCGCCGGCAAACCGCTCGTCCAGCACGTCTGGGAACGCTGCCGCCTCACCACCCTCGTCGACCGCATCCTCGTCGCCACCGACGACCCACGCATCGCCTCCACCGCCTCAGCCTTCGGCGCAGAAGTCGTCATGACTTCCCCACACCACCAGAGCGGCACCGACCGCATCGCCGAAGCCGCCCACGCCCTCCCCGACCACTTCGACATCATCAATGTCCAGGGCGACGAACCTCTCATCAACCCAGCCCTCGTCGACGACATCGCCCGCTTCCTCCGCGACGGCGACCCAGCCACCGGCATGGTCACCGCCGTCCACCCGTTCCACGACGCCTCCCTCCTCGAAAACCCTAACATCGTAAAGTGCGTCCTCAGCCGCTCCGGCCGCGCCCTCTACTTCAGCCGCAGCACCATCCCACACCCTCGCACCCACGTCCCCGACCTCCCCTTCTGGCGTCACATGGGCATCTACGGCTACCGCCGCGCCTTCCTCCACCAGTTCGTCCAGTGGCCACCCAGCCCACTCGAAATCTCCGAAAGCCTCGAACAACTCCGCGCCCTCGAAAACGACGCCGCCATCCATTGCATCGTCACTTCCCACGACAGCCCAGGCATCGACACCCCCGAACAAGCCCGCGATCTCGAATCCCTCATCGCCGCCCGTCTGAATCAGAAATCATCTTCCTGACCGCCTCCACACGCGTTTTTCCCGCGCTTCCATGACCCTCACCGACGCCATCGCCGCCAATCTCCTCTCGCCCCCGATCCTCTTTTTCGCGCTCGGCATCATCGCCGCGCTCGTCAAAAGCGATCTCAAATTCCCGGAAGCCTTCTACTCCGCCCTAACCATCTACCTCCTCACCGCCATCGGCTTCAAAGGCGGTGTCGCCATTCACGAGGCCGGTCTCAGCAAGGTCTGGAAACCCGCCCTCGCCGGCATCTCCCTCAGCGCCCTCATCCCCCTCTGGTGCTTCGCCGTCCTCAGAAAACCCGGCAGGCTCCCCATCCCCGACGCCGCCTCCATCGCCGCTCACTTCGGCTCCGTCAGCGCCGTCACCTTCATCACCGCCGTCAATTACCTCAAATCCGCCGGCGTCCCCTACGAGGGCTTCTCCAGCGCCTTCCTCGCCGTCATGGAATCCCCAGCCATCGTCGTCGCCGTCCTCCTCTCCAAATCCGGCACCAAACCCTCCTTCCAATCCCTCAAACCCGCCCTCCACGACGCCTTCCTCGGCCGCAGTGTCCTCCTCCTCGTCGGTGCCCTCATCGTCGGCTGGATCAGCGGTCCCCCCGGCCTCAAATCCGTCGAGGGACTCTTCGTCACCCCATTCTTCGGCGTCATCGCTCTCTTCCTCCTCGAAATGGGCACCGTCACCGGCCGCCGTCTCGGCGACCTCCGCAAGGCCGGCCCGTTCCTCCTCGCCTTCGGCATCGTCGCCCCTCTCATCAACGGCTCCCTCGGCGCACTCGCAGGCACCGCCGTCGGCCTCTCCATCGGCGGCTCCATGCTCCTCGCCACCCTCGCCGCCTCCGCCTCCTACATCGCCGCACCCGCAGCCATGCGCATGGCCGTCCCCGAAGCCAGACCCGCACTCTCACTAGCCACCGCTCTCGGCATCACCTTCCCCTTCAACATCGCCCTCGGCCTCCCCCTCTACCTAGCCATCTCCAAATGGTGCCACCACCTCCTCCACTCATGAGCATCCCTCTCCACCCCATGAAAATGGTCTGCGTCACCACAGAAGCACTCGCCAGACCAGCCCTCGAA
>CANHUG010000396.1 GCA_947462995.1 Verrucomicrobiales bacterium
GCCTCGGGCTGCTCTCCACCTGCCCTCGCGGACACGCAGTAGCCCTCGGCTACCTTGAGGTAGCGCGTTGCTTCAAGACTCAGACTTTCACTGGTTTGTTTCATAAGCGCATCAGCGCACGGACTGCGGCAGCCTGCTGCCGCTTTCCCGGAGCCAGCCCGCTGGCCCGGACACCATTCAAACACGCCCCCTCCGAACCAGCCCCGGGAACGCCGAACTCCCGCTCGGCCCACCCCGCTCCTATCACTTCCGCTCCAGCTTTCTCAACCACATCCACCCCGGCCCTCACGGCCGCATCACCCTCATCTCCACCTCCACAGGCTTCGTCAGCTCGTCGAGCCTCGCCTCCACGCGCCCCCACTCCGCCTCCGCTTCCTCCACCGTCTTAACGTCCCGCTCCACCCCCGGCTTCCGGTGCCCCACCCGCTCCCGCCACGCCGCACTGAACCACCGCTGCCGCTCCATCACCGCATCCATCACCGCCACCGACGCCCCCGCAAACGGCAGCACCGGCAATCCCGTCAGATCATACCCCCGCGCCAGTTGCTCCCGGGTCACCACCGCCGCCAACCGCTCCCCGACCATCAATCGGCACGCCGCCGCCGGAGCATCCGTCACCATCAACTCCAATCGGTTCATCAATCTCGGAAATCCCCCCGCCTCCAAAAAACCCCGCGGCGCTCCCGCAGGCCCAGCCACCGGCGGCCGACACACAAACCTGACACCCCGGCTCCCATCCGCCCCCGCCGCGCCCACCACCGGATCCCCCACCGTCCCCGGAACACCCAACCCCTCCGCAATCAACCCCGCCATCAGCCAGTGCACCGCCCCGTCAGGATGAATCCCATCCCCGTTCTTCCACCCCGGATCACGCTCATGCCACGCCCCCACCACCGCACTCAACGGCCCGTGCAAGTCAATCACCTTATCCGCTAGCCCCTCGCTCCCCACCAACCACTCGCTGAAACCAGCCAGCGTCCTGTCATAACCATACCACGGCTTCTGATACCCGTACGACTCCGCCCCGTCATCCGCCACCGGCCCGCGGAACGACTTCGCATCAAACGGCACCGGCGTCACCAGCACCACCCGCGCCCCCGCCCCGCGACACTGCTTCACCAGTTCCCTCATCCCTTCCTGATACGCCCGCATCCGATCCTCCGCCGGCGGCGCATAAATCCCGTCATTCATCCCATAACAAATCATCACCACCGTCGGCTTGATCATCTCCAGCGCCCGTCCGCTCCGCTCCAGCACACACGGTCTCGGAAACGGATGCCCTTCCTCACTCAGCCCGCTCACCGTCTCGCTCCCTAACCCCAGCGGATACAGCCGGATTCCCTCCCCCGGCTGCCTCGTCCGCAACACCACGTCCAGCACCGCCAGATACCTCCCATCCTGCGTAATGCTGTCCCCCAGACACAACACGCGATCCCCCTTTCTCAAAAACTGCCCTCCCGCCGCACTCTCTCCACCCAGCACCAGCATCGCCATCAGCAGTATTCTCAATCGCTTCATTTCCCTCCATCCTACGCTCCGCCATCCCCATTCTTGCGCTGGCATCCCCGCCCGCCACACACCATCTCTCCCCCACCATGGACTCCGTCTCCAACCCAGTCGTCGTCGAAAGCCGCGCCCGCATCCGCCAGCCCCGCCAGCTCGCCGTCGCCGACTTCTTCTCCCGACACGCCAAACACCTCCACCTCGAACTCGAAAACACAGGCTGCTCCATGGACCGCGCCATCCACGAGCCCTCCATCAACCGCCCAGGCCTCGCCCTCGCTGGCTTCTACCTCTACTTCGCCTACAAACGCATCCAGGTCCTCGGCAATTCCGAATTCGCCTACCTCACCAGTCTCAGCGAACCCGAACAACGCAGGGTCTTCAGCCGCATGTGCGAAAGCGAAATCCCCTGCATCGTCCTCTGCCGCTCCCGCAAGCTCTCCCCTCCACTCCTCAACGCCGCCCGCGACATCGGCGTCCCCATCTTCCGCAGCTCCATGAACACCATGAAGTTCATCAACGCCTGCACCCATTGGCTCGAATGGGAATTCGCACCCGTCGCCAGCGAACACGGCTGCATGGTCGACGTCAAAGGCATCGGCGTTCTCATCAAGGGCGACAGCGGCATCGGTAAAAGCGAAGCCGCCCTCGGCCTCCTCCAGCGCGGTGCCTCCCTCGTCGCCGACGACAAGGTCGTCTTCCGCGCCCCAGGCGCTGGCGAAATCATCGGCTCCGCAGAAGAACTCGGCCGCTTCCACATGGAAGTCCGCGGCCTCGGCATCGTCAATGTCCCCCTCATCTACGGCGTCGGCTCCATGCGCATCGAAAAACGCCTCGACCTCGTCGTCAATATGCGCCACCTCGCCTCCATGGAAGATGTCGACCGACTCGGCACCTCCGAACACCGCTACCGACTCATGGGCGTCGAAGTCCCTTACTTCGAAATCCCCGTCTCCCCAGGCCGCGAAATCGCTCCCCTCATCGAGGTCGCCGCCCTCGAACAAAAACTCCGCTCCTTCGGCCACCACAGCGCCATCGAATTCAACAAGAATCTCTTGAAAGTGATGGCGGAGAAGCGAATCAGTTGAAGGCCGCCCTCCCCATGCTCACCAAAGAACTCACCATCGTCAATAAACTCGGCCTCCATGCGCGCCCAGCCGCCATGTTCGTCAAGACGGCCGGTGCCTTCAAATCAGAAGTCTGGGTCGAAAAGGATGACGAACAGGTCAACGGTAAAAGCATCATGGGACTCATGATGCTCGCCGCAGGATGCGGTGCCAAAATCAAAGTCAGCGCAGAAGGCGCCGACGCTGAAGCCGTCATGGCTCAACTCGAAGCCCTCGTCGCAGGCGGCTTCACCGAAGGCGCCACCGGGCGTTCCTGACGCCGCCCCCGCTCTCCTCCGCGGCCGCACCCCGCAATTTCCGCGCAGCGCCCCCAAAGCAATGCGCAGCCTTTTCCCTTGCCGCTTCCACCCCGGAAACGAACGCTCCCCCATCCAATCACGCACCCCCCTCCCGCACCCTCTCCCATGAGCGCCGCACCCCCCATCCCCGTCGAACACTCGGACGAAATCAATACCCGCATCCTCTCGGTCTCCGAAGACATGGTCAAGGGCTTCGTCCCTAACCCTTTCCAGGTCATCGCAGAACGCTCCGGCATCCCTCTCCCCACCGTCCTCGAACGCATCCGCGCCATGCTCGACGCCGGAGTCATCCGCAGGGTCCGCCAAACCCTCCTCGCCACCAAACTCGCCCACGGCGCTCTCGTCGCATGGAAAATCGACCCTGACAAAATCGACGCCACCTTCGACTTCATGTTCCGCGAAGACCCCTTCAGCGGCCACGTCGTCACCCGCTCCACCGACCGCGATATCTCCGGCTCCGACTACCGTCTCTGGACCACGCTCAAGGTCCCTCAAGGCCGCTCCCTCGAAGAACACGCCGATGTCCTCAAACGGCTCGTCGGCGCTCACGAATACATCCTCATGCCCGCCAACGGCATCTTCGCCCTCGGCGTCGGCCACGTCCGCCGCAAAACCATGGAACCAGGCGACCGCGCCCCCGAACCAGTCGCCATGGACACCACCACCACCGTCGAGCTCACCGACGAAGAATGGAATGTCCTCCTCGCCCTCAAAGAAGAACTCTCCCTCGACGAAATCTCCGAAAACCCATGGCTCGGCCGCGCCGCCATCGCTAACGTCTCCTACGAACGCTTCTGCGAGGTCGCCTCCGAACTGAACCGCAAGAAGGTCATCGGCCGCTTCTCCACGTTCCTCGAACACGTCAAACCTTCCCAATCCGGTGAACGCGTCACGCGCTTCAACGGGCTCTTCCACTGGGCCGTCCCCAAGGGCA
>CANHUG010000397.1 GCA_947462995.1 Verrucomicrobiales bacterium
CCCGCCCCGGCCAACCCTATCGCCGCGAATCCGATTGGCTCCCCAATCTCACCTCCATGGCTTCTAACTTCTGGCCCCAGATCAACGCCACCGCCCTGAAACGCTTCCGCGACGCCGGTCTCTACCCGGCCACCGCCGCCCCCACCATCAACCGCTTCGGCGGCTGGTTCCTCCCCGACTTCCGCGTCGTCCTCATCAATCCGAACACCTCAGGCACCATCTACTTCACCCTCGACGGCTCCGACCCGCGCCGCCCTGACAACTCCCCGCTCCCCGCCGCCACCACCTACTCCGCCCCCTTCCCGCTCTCCGGCCCGCGCACCCTCAAGGCCAGAATCCGCGTCGGAACCACATGGAGCGCTCTCCTCGAAACCGACTTCACCCCCCATCCGGACCGCGACTTCGACAGCATGCCTAACGACTGGGAATCTCTCCACAGTCTCAACGCGGACAGCCCTCTCGACGCTACCTCCGACGTCGATGGCGATGGCCAGCCTAACGCCGCCGAATACGCCGCCGCCACCAGTCCCCGAGACGCCACCGACGCCCTCCGCGCCACCGCCTCCCTCACCCCGGAAGGCATCTCCATCTCCGTCCTCACCCGCGCCAACCGCCGCTACCGGCTCGAAGCATCTCCCTCCGGCACCGCATGGCAATCCATCGCCTCCCGCGACCCCGCCGCCGACGACGCCCCGCACTCATGGTCCGTCCCGCTCACGGAAAACCGTCGCTTCTTCCGCGTCGTCGTCTCTCTCCCCTGACATCTCCGCGCGCTCACCCTCCCTCCGGAAACGCCGCCTCTTCCCGCCCGATCCGCGGCACCCGCACCGCCGCCGTCCACCGCCGCCGCAGCGCAAATCCCAGCCGCGCTCTCACCAACTCCGGACGCTTCAGCAGCAGTCCCGCCGGCAACCGCACGCGTCCCCGCGCCGCCAGCAACCGCAGCAACTCCGGCGCAGTCACCGCCAGATCAAACCGCTCGCGCCCTAACCTCCAGCCCGCCGCTCCGTGCGCCGCCGCACGCCCCGCATCCTTCAGATAAACCTCCAGCGCCGCCGCCAAAGCCTCAATCTCCCCGGGCCCCGTCAGCGCTCCCGTCACCCCCGGCTCGATCATCTCCGGCACACCCGCCACCGTCGTCGCCACACACGGCAACCCCGCCGCCATCGCCTCCATCAGCACCGTCGGCAGCACGTCCATTCCCCCATCCCGCTCCACCACACACGGCAGCGCAAACACCCGCGCCCCCGCCAGCATCGCCGCAATCTCCCCCTGACTCCGCGCCCCCGCCAACTCCACCACGCCCCCTAACTCGCTCTCCGCAATCTGCCGCTCCAATTCCCCCCGCAACGGTCCCTCCCCCGCAATCACACACCGGAACTCCACACCCCGACCCCGCAGCAGCGCCGCCGCCCTCACCAGATCCCCGAACCCTTTCTTCTCAATCAAACGCCCCACACTCACAATCACCGGCACTCCCTCCCGCGGCCAACCCGGAGCCTCGCAAGGCATCACCATCCCGTTGTAAACACGCTCAATCCTCCCTGCCGCCTCAGGATACTTCCCGCGCAGCCAGTCCCGCGTGAAATCACTCACCGCCACCACCAGCGCCGCATCCCTAACCAGATCACCAAGACCCACCGGGGTCGCCTCGTCCGGACAGAACAGGTCGTTCGCATGACCCGTGAAACTGTAACTCATCCCGTAAAACCGCCGCATCCACCAGCAGCACCGCGCCCCAATCCCCGCAAAATGCGTGTGCACATGCCGCACTCCCGCCGCGTGCAGCCGCGATCCCGCCCACAACGCCTCATACACCCGATTCTTGTCAGGCCTCCCGCCCCACTGCCGCAAGGTCACCACCGCATGCGGCGGCAATTCATCCCGCCGCTTCATCTCCATCACCTCCGCCGCCACCTCGTCCGCCTTCGGCAGCACCGTCGTCGCTCCCACCAAGGCTTCCGGAAAATGCCGGATCGCTTCATCACTTACCGCCCTCACCGAATACAACGCCGTCTCCACGCCGAGCCCACGCAACGCCTCCGCCTCCCGCGCCACAAAGGTCTGCGTGAACGACGGAAACCGCTCAAATAAACACCCGAATGCCGCCTTCATCTCAGTCCAAGGTGTCTCGCAATCGCCCCAGTCTCCGGCGCACACACGCCCCGCTCGGTTATGAACGCCGTCACCAATCCCGCAGGCGTCACGTCAAACGCCGGATTCGCCACCCCCGATCCCCCAGCCACCACCCTGACCCGCCGCATCTCTCCACCCTCATCCGGCCCCTCCATCCACAACACTTCCTCCGCCCCCCGCTCCTCGATCGGAATCACCCCCACCCCCGCCGCCAACCCCGCATCAAACGTCGAACTCGGCAGCGCCACATAAAACGGCACGCCAAAATGCCGCGCCGCCAGCGCCTTCAGCAGGGTCCCAATCTTGTTAGCCGTGTCCCCGTTCGCCGCCACCCGGTCCGCCCCCGTAATCACCGCATCCACCAGCCCCGCCTGCATCAGATGCGCCCCCGCATTGTCCGCCACCACCGTGTGCGCAATCCCCTGCTGCCCCAGCTCCCACGCCGTCAGTCTCGCCCCCTGATTCCTCGGCCGCGTCTCGTCCACCCACACATGCACCGCCATCCCCGCCGCCGCCGCCGCATACACCGGCGACAACGCCGTCCCATGATCCACAAACGCCAGCCACCCCGCATTGCAATGCGTTAGCACATTCAGCACCGATCCCTCTGGCTTCCCCGCCGCTAACCCCTCCAGCAATCCCTTCCCGTGCCGCCCGATCGCCGCACACGCCGCCGCATCCTCATCCGCAATCCGCTGCGCCGCCTCCCGCGCCGTCACCGCATCCGTCGTCTCCCGCAACATCCTATCAACCGCCCACCCCAGATTCACCGCCGTCGGCCGCGTCGCCCGCAACCGCTCGCCCGCCGCCTCAAATTCCCCGCGCCGGAATTCCCCGCCAGCCCCCGCCTCCCGCGCCGCCAGCCACATCCCCCACGCCGCCGTCGCCCCGATGCACCCAGCCCCCCTCACCACCATCTCCCGAATCGCCACCTCCACCTCCGCCACCGTCGTCAGCCGCATCACCGCCAGCTCCCACGGCAACCGGTTCTGATCAATCACATGCACCGCCCCCGGATCATCATCCGGCTGCCATACCGTCCGCCAAGCTCTGCCATTCACCAGCATCCCCCACCCATCAATACTCTCGCCCTCCCTGCAAGCGCACCTCCATTGACGCCCCGCTTCCCCGCTCCATCAATGCCACCCAACCAATTTCCATACCATGCCCACTCTCAACGAACAGATCATGAATGACCTCAAAGAGGCCATGAAACAAAAGGACCAGGCCGCCATGACCACCCTCCGCGCCCTCAAGTCCGCCATCAAATACGCCGCCATCGAAAAGGTCGGTGCCGACGGCGAACTCCCCGATATCGACGCCATCGCCGTCGTCCGCAAACAAATCAAACAACGCCGCGATTCCGTCGACCAATTCACCGCCGGCGGCCGCCCCGACCTCGCCGCCACCGAATCCGCAGAAATCTCCGTCCTCGAACGCTACCTCCCAGCCGCCCTCTCCGACGCCGAAACCGAAGCCCTCGTCGCCTCAGTCATCGCCGAACTCGGCGCTTCCTCCAAACAGGACATGGGCCGCGTCATGAAAGCCCTCCAGGATCGCTCCGCTGGCCGCGCCGACGGCAGAATCCTCTCCCAGCTCGTCGCCAAAGCCCTCGCCTGATTCCCCGCCCACTCGTCCCATGACCGCCGCCGTCATCGTCGCCGCCGGGGCCGGCACCCGCATGGGCTTCGATAAACTCCTCGCTCCCCTCG
>CANHUG010000398.1 GCA_947462995.1 Verrucomicrobiales bacterium
CCGTTTCACTCACCCACGATGCCTGACTCCATCACCATCCAGATCCCCGGCAGCACGTCCAACATCGGTCCCGGCTTCGATTGCCTCGGCATCGCCCTCGCTCTCCACAACCGGCTCTCCGTCTCCCGCGTCGGCGCCACCCTCTCCGTCGACCCTCCCCACGCCATGCTCCGGGAATCCGCACGGCTCTTCTTCCGCCGCACCAATGTCCCCGAATTCGGCTTCCAATGGTCCGTCTCCGGCGATGTCCCCATCAGCAGAGGCCTCGGCAGCAGCGTCACCATCCGCCTCGGCATCCTCGCCGCCCTCAACGAACTCAGCGGCAAACCCCTCACCCGCGACGGTCTCTTCGCACTCTGCAGCGAGGTCGAAGGCCACCCCGACAACGCCGGCCCCGCTGCCTTCGGCGGCTTCGTCCTCACCGACGCACGCGGCGAATCCTTCCGCTTCCCAGTCGACGAACGTCTCAAATTCGTCCTCCTCATCCCTGACATGGAGGTCCTCACCGAACACGCACGCCGCGTCCTCCCACCCTCCATCTCCCACCGCGACGCCGTCCTCAATATCGGCAACTCCTGCGCCATCACCGCCGCCTTCGCCACCGGCCAGTACGAACGCATGCGCGAATGCTTCGGCGATTCCCTCCACCAGCCCTACCGATCCCACCTAGTCCCCGGTCTCTTCGAAATCATCGAAGCCGGGGTCAATGCCGGCGCCATCGGCGGCTTCCTCAGCGGCTCCGGCTCCACCGTCTGCTCGCTCGCCCTGGCAGATTCCGCCCCCGCCGTCGCCGACGCCATGCTCCGCTCATGGCACGGCCCAGCCCCCGCCATCACCCGCATCGTCACCGCTGACAATGAAGGCGCCCGCGTCATCTCCTGACCACCCACCTCCCCATGTCTAGCGAAAACATGGACAGCCTCGAGCAATGGGGCATCGAAGTCATACTCGGCCACCGCCGCGGCTTCCGCGCCGGCTCTCTCCGCCTCCTCCTCTCCGGCCTCTCCCATCTCTTCAAAGGCCTCGTCCAGGGCCGCATCTCTCTCTTCAGACACCGCGTCAAAACCGATTACTACCTCGGAGCCACCGTCATCAGCATCGGCAACCTCACCGTCGGCGGCACCGGCAAAACCCCAGTCGTCGAAATGCTCGCCCGCCGCCTCCAGCAGGAAGGCCGCAAGGTCGCCATCCTCAGCCGCGGCTACAAACGCGTCAAACCTCCCCTCCGCGACCGTCTCGCCGCTCGCTTCCTCGGCCCCTCCCGCGAAGCACCCCCCCTCATCGTCAGCGATGGCACCAACGTCACCGGCGACCCCGCTCACGCCGGCGACGAACCATGGATGCTCGCCCGCAATCTCCCCGGCGTCGCCGTCGTCGTCGACAAAGACCGCGTCAAAGCCGGCCGCTGGGCCGTCCGCGAATTCAACTGCGACACGCTCCTCCTCGACGACGGTCTCCAGTACCTCCGCCTCCGCCGCCGTCTCGACATCGTTCTCGTCGACCGGAACGCCCCCTTCGGCAACAACCACCTCCTCCCACGCGGCACACTCCGCGAACCCCCTCGCAATCTCCGCCGCGCCAGCCACATCTTCCTCACCAAATGCGAAAGCAAGGACGGCAATGACGACATCATCGCCAGTCTCCGCAAACACAACCGCACCGCAGAAATCATCCCCTGCCGCCACCGCCCAGTCATCCTCCAGAATGTCTACGACCCGGATGACACCCAACCCCTCCTCTTCCTCGATGGCTGTAAAGCCGGTGCCATCTGCGGCATCGCCGCCCCCGAAAGCTTCGAAAAAATCCTCCGCGACCTCGGCTGCGATATCGTCATCTCCCGCCGCTACACCGACCACCACCGCTACTCCGAAGACGAAATCAACGAATGCATCCTCCGCGCCGATGACCACCTCGCCGATTGCGTCATCACCACAGAAAAAGACAGCGTCCGCTTCCCAGCCCTCGAAAAAACCCTCATCCCAGTCTACTTCCTCCGCGTCGAAATCGAAGTCCTCGACAACGCCGCCGCCTTCGAAGAATGCGTCTCCCGCATCTGCCACCCCATCGGAGCCGCCCCACCCATGAAAATGCTGTGACCTCATCCCACGAAGACCAGTTCGCCCGCGAAAACGCCGCCCTCTCACGGCTCCTCCGCCGCGCCCTCGCACACGCCTCCCCTGCCCTCCCTAACGACCGCGCGCTCTCCATCCTCGACCTCGCCTGCGGACCCTGCCGCGAAGCCGAAACCCTTATCCAATCGCTCCGCGATGTCTCCGGTTCATCCTCCGACATCCGCCTCGTCGGCGCCGACATTCGCCGCGCAGAACTCGACGAAGCCGCCTCCCGCGCCCGCGCCGCTGGCCTCGAACACACCGAATTCCTCGCCGCCGATTGCTCGAAACTCGACCAAGCCCTCGGCTCCAGCGAAAACTTCGACTTGGCCTTCCTCCGCCACCAGAACTTCTGGAACGACCCCGCCGCATGGCTCAAGATCTTCGACCACGGGCTCTCCAGACTCAATGACGACGGGCTCCTCGTCATCACTAGCTACTTCGACCGCGAACACGCGCTCGCCGTCAAAGCCCTCGAACGCGCCGGCGCCGAACTCGTCGTCTCCGCTCGCAACGACGATTCCATCGACCTCTCCACCCACGGCAAATCCGTCGACCGCCACCTCGCCGTCTTCCGCCGCCGCCCCGCCCGCCGCCCATGAGCAACCACGCCTCGCGTCTCATCAAGGCCGCCGATAACCTCCGGCTCGCCCTCCGTTCCCTCACGTTCTCCCAGCCGGTCGACCGGGTCTACAATCCGCTAGACTACGCGTGGGAACCGCACACGCAATGGATCCGGAAGTTCGGCAACTCCCGCAAAAAGCTCCTCCTCCTCGGCATGAACCCTGGTCCGTTCGGCATGGCCCAGACCGGGGTCCCTTTCGGCGAGGTCGCCGCCGTCCGCGACTGGATGGGCATCTCCGCCCCAGTCTCCAAACCGCCCCAAGAACACCCCAAACGCCCCATCGACGGCTTCAACTGCAAGCGCTCCGAAGTCAGCGGCCGCAGGCTCTGGGGCTGGGCCCGCGATTCCTTCGGCTCCGCCGACCGCTTCTTCACCCACCACTTCGCCGTCAATTTCTGCCCGCTCATCTTCCTCGAAGAATCCGGCCGCAACCGCACGCCTGACAAAATCCCCGCGCCCGAAATCGCCCCCGTCGAAGCCGCCTGCCGTCTCCATCTAGCCGAGGTCATTCGCATCCTCCAGCCGGACTGGCTCATCGGGGTCGGCAACTTCGCCGCCGCCCAGCTCGCCACCGTCACCCCACCGGACTCGAGCGCACGCATCGTCCGCATCCCCCACCCCAGCCCAGCCAACCCGGCCGCCAATCGCGACTGGGCAGGCGCAGCCTCCCTCGCCCTCGCCACAGCCGGCGTCCCCGGCCCGGACCTCCTCCCATGAACCACCGCCCCATCGGCATCTTCGACTCCGGCGTCGGCGGCCTCACCGTCCTCCGCGCCATCCGCTCGCGTCTCCCCGCCGAATCCCTCGTCTACCTCGGCGACACCGCCCGCGTCCCCTACGGCAACAAATCCCCCGCCACCATCGCTCGCTACGCCTCGGAAGACTCCCAGTTCCTCCTCACCAAGGGCGTCAAGATGATCGTCATCGCCTGCAACACCGCCTCCGCTCTCGCCGCACCTGCCCTCCGCGAGCGATTCCCCGATACCCCCATCCTCGGCATGATCGGCCCAGGCTCCCGCGCCGCCGTCGCCGCCACCCGCAATGGCCGTGTCGGCGTCATCGCCACCGCCGCCACCATCGGCAGCGGTGCCTACGAACAGCGTCTCCG
>CANHUG010000399.1 GCA_947462995.1 Verrucomicrobiales bacterium
CTTCAGCAGGGTCGGTCCCCCAGCCGCCTTCCGCTTCTTGTCTTCCTCCACCGCACGCGCCCCCTCCTTGAACCCCACAATCATCTCCGTGTTCTCCCGACTCTGGAAAATCATGTTCACCACCTCAATCCCCGCTCGCTCCATGTCGTGCATCAGCGTCTTCACATGCGCCGCCAGATACGCATAAAGAATATACGCCGGAATCGCCACCGCCAACCCAGCCGCCGATGTCACCAGACTCCGGTAAATCCCCCGCGACATCTCCGTCGCCGTCGCAAACCCATTCTGCGTGAACGGCCGGAACGTGTCCACTAACCCCAGCACCGTCCCCAGCAACCCAATCAGCGGCGCAATGTACGCAATCGACAGCAGCACCGCCACATGCCGCTCCAACCTCGGCACCTCCAATTGCCCAGCCTCCTGCGCAATCTCCTTCAAATCCGCACGCGTCGCCCCATGCTGCGTCAGCACAGCCTTCATCACCCGCGCCACCGGCCCAGGCGTCCCCGCACAAACCGTCAGCGCTTCCACATAGTTCTTCCGCGCAATCAGATTCCCAGCCCCCTGCAACAAGTCCTGCACCACAATGCTCGACCGGTGAAAATAGAAATACCGCTCCAGAAATATGGCCACAGCCAGCACACTGCAGCCAAGCAGCAGAAATATCAGCGGGCCCCCCTGGGTGATCAGTTCCTTCATGGTAAGTCTCCAGCGTAGCGGGTTGCGTGCCGGGGGCAACCCGCGAATTCCAATCAACTTAACCTGTTCTGAATGTTCATCCACCTTAAATTTCAATCCCCTCCACCCCAAAACCGCCCGTTCCAGCAGTCCCCCTTCTTCCTTCTTCCCCCCTTCCCCCTTTCTCACTTCTCACTTCTAACTTCTCACTTCCCCCAGTCCAACCCCTCCGCCGCCAGCAACCCGCGCAGTTCCGGCAAATCCCAAACCTGCACCGTCCCGTTCACCAATGCCGCCGCAAGCCGCCGGCTGTCCGGGCTGAATGCCAGCGCCCCAGTCATGAACGGCTCCGGCGGCGTCAGCGTCACAAGCCGCCTCCCACTCGCAGGATCAATCAGCCACAGGTCCCACTGCCGACCAAGCGCCGCCAGCAAGGCTCCATCAGGGCTGAACGCCACCAGTTTCCCCAGCGCCCCCGCCGGCCGGTCAATGCGGTGCCGCAGTCTCCGCGAGGGCACTTCCCAGAAATCAATGTGATGCTCGCCCTGGAACACCACGCACTTCCCATCCGGCGCAAACGCACAGTGCCAGGTGTCGAACGCGTCCTTCTCCAGCATCACCGCGCCCAGCAACACCGGCAATCCCGCCTCAGCCGGAAACAGCAGCGGATAACCCGTCCCACCCGTCGCCAGCCACTTCCCGTCAGGGCTCAACGCCGGCACCGGCCACTGCGCCGACGTGTTCCATCGACGGATCCGCCGCCCTGCTTCCCACAGCTCCACATGATTCCCGTAAGGTGACTCATCACTCACCCGACTCACCGCAATCCGCTTCCCCGCACTCGCCAGATAGTTCACTCGATCAGGTGGACTCGCAGGAGCCGCACCAGAAAGCGCCGCCACCGCCCGCGCCATCATCCCCTCCCCCAGATTGGCAATCGCCGGCTCCGGCGTCGAAAACCCAGCCGCCGCATCGCCCGGCCGCCATGTCAGACTCGTGCGCATCACACCGCTACCCGCCGCAGAAAAAAGCAGGGTCCGCGCGTCCATCGACTGCACACTCACCGCATTCCCGGCCACCGGCTGCGTCCCAAGGAATCGCAGCGTCGACGCTTCCCAGACACTCAGCCCACGGCCCGACGCAGTACACACAAGGCCGCCGTCCGCCGTAAACGCCAGTCCCTGCGCCCCCGGAAGATCATCGTCAGGACGCTGCGGCAACCGGGCCACCCGCACCACGCGTTGCGGTCGGTAACCCTGCACCGCCGCCACACCGGGCACACCACTCGATGTGTAGTGCATCAGCGTCCCACCACTCCCAGGCACCGCGACCGCCGATGCCGGCACCGGCATCGTAATCAGCGGCCGCCCGGTCCACGGATTCCACAGTCGCGCCGTCCGATCCCAACTCCCGGAAAGCAGCACGCCGCCCGGCAGGAACTCAAAATGCGACGGCCGGTTGTCGTGGCCGTTGCACTCCGCCCACTTCAATCCCGACACCATGTCCCAGACCGTGATCCGGTTGTCATGCGTCCCCACTGCAATCATCAAGCCATCAGCACTCCATGACGGCCTCTCAAGGGTCTGCTGATGTTTGCACACGTGCAGCTCCTGCCCGGTCGCCGCATCAAGGATGCGCAGCACCCGTTCATAACCAATCGCCAGTCGCCCGCCATCAGGAGAAAGCGCCGGGCCGCGCCACCCCGACTCCAATGCCGTCCGACCCAAACTTCGCAGCCCCTCCCCGCCCCCAGCCACACCCGCCAGCGCCATCCGCTCCAAGTGGTCGCTCCGCAGGATCCCCAGC
This sequence comes from Verrucomicrobiales bacterium, assembly GCA_947462995.1. Lineage (GTDB taxonomy): Bacteria > Verrucomicrobiota > Verrucomicrobiia > Verrucomicrobiales > V1-33 > V1-33. Next base: position 2,485 of record CANHUG010000399.1, read on the forward strand.
ACACTCTCATCCGCGCTCCACGCCCATTCCATCACGCCGCCATCCGCTGGCACGACATGCGCCGCACCATCCGCAGCGGACCAAAGCAAAAGATTGCACGCCGATCCACGCCCCGGCGCATCCGCGGGCAACAGCACCACGATCCATCGCCCACCCGGACTGAACTGCGGCTCGCCACACGCCAGCCCCGGCGGATTCCCCGCCCGAACCGGCAACGGCCCACCCGCCAGCAGCCCTAACTCCGCCCCCGTGCACGCATCCACCACCTTCACCCCGCCATCCCCAGCCACCATCACCGCCCGGTCCATCCGCGGAGAAAATTGCGGATCGGTTAGCATCCGCTCCGGCAATGGCACCGACCAAACGTTAGGCTCCGGAGCCCCGAAGTCCGGCATCACCAGCGCCGCCACCGCTTCATCCCGCAGCTCCACCCCCGGCTTGATCACCGCCGCACGCCGCACCGCCTCCATCGCCCTCGCCGAACCACCCGACTGACCCGACGCCCGCTCGCGCTGCGCCACCGCCACCAGCGACTGCCACAACTCCGCCTCCGCCCGCTGCCGCTGCTCCGATTCCGCCCGCGCCGACCGCTCCGCCCGCCGCCACTGCACCGTCACTCCCGCCGCACCCGCCGTGAGCGCCAGCAGCAGTGCCCCCAGCGCCGCACTCAACGCTCGATGCCGCTGCACCCACCTCGCCCCGCGGCCAAACACCGTCACCGGACGCGCCAGAATCGGATCGCCCGCAAGCCAGCGCCCGAGGTCTTCCGCCATCTCCCCGGCCGATCCATAACGCCGCGCCGCCGCCTTCTCCATCGCTTTCAGGCAGATCGTCTCAAGATCCCGCGGAATCGACGGATCCAGCACCCGCGGCGCAACCGGCGGCACGTTCCTGACTTGATCCAGCAGCGTCGCCATGTCGCGCCCGGGAAAAGGCGGTCGCCCACTCAACGCATAATAAAGCAGCGCCCCAAGCCCATAGACATCCGTCTGCGGCACCGCCTCCCCCTCGCCAGCCTGCTCCGGCGCAAACCACGCCGGCGTCCCCACACTCTGATTTGTCAGGGTCAGCTCTCCGTCAATCACGCTGCCCGTGCTCTTCACCAGCCCGAAATCCGCCACGCGCGGCTCGTCGTCCGGATCAATCAGAATGTTAGACGGCTTCAGGTCCCGGTGCAGCAGTCCGTGGTCGTGCGCATGCTGAATCGCCGACGCAATCTTCGCCACCAATGCCGCCGCTTGCCTTGGAGCCAGCGTTCCCCCGCGCTTCACCCGCTGACTCAGCGTCGGCCCGGCAATCAATTCCATGCTGAAAAACGCATGGCTGTCCGTCTCGCCCACATCATGCACCTTCACC
>CANHUG010000400.1 GCA_947462995.1 Verrucomicrobiales bacterium
ATCCCCGCGCCGCATCGTCTATCCCGACCCCCCTGGCCTCCCCCGCGCCTCATGGACCGCCACCGAACCCGCCGTCCTCATCCGCGACGGGCTCGTCATCGATGTCCGCATGCGCCACCACGGCAGCCGCTACCGCCGCGACCCCTCCCGCGCTTCCTACAAAATCCAATTCCCACGCTACTCACGCCTCGATTCCCGCGAAGCCATCTTCCTCAAGGACAAGGGCGAGGAACACCGCGTCGCCTCTCTCCTCTACCGCGCCGCCGGCCTCCCCGCCTTCTCCGCTCGCTACGCCGACCTCTATCTCAATTCCAACGCCCTCCTCCAGCGTCTCGAGGTCCCCGAAATGGACGAACGCCACTTCGAAGCCTTCGCCGCCTCCGAAGCCCTCCGCTTCCCTGGCTCCTCCCCCGAACCCACCGGCGAATTCTACAAATCCACCGGCACCGTCCCCTTCGAAACCGCCGCCGGCATCGGCACGACTAACATCTACTCCGCCAGCGGCGAAGGCCCCTACTTCATCGGCAACGCCTCACCCATCCCCCCAAAACAAGGCTGGTTGACCCGCCAGCGCTACGAATACACCTACGGCCCCCAGATGCACACATGGATCGGCGGCCGCGACACCGAATCCCTCATCACCGGTCTCTGGAACGCCCGCGGCGACTCCCCACTCGCCCCAGCCCCGGACCTCCCAGCCCTCCGCGCCTTCCTCGCCTCACGCTTCGACGTCAACGCCACCCTCGACTACATCGCCATCCGCAACTGGTGCTCCCCAGTCGACGATGTCACCCACAACCACTTCCTCTGGCGCCGCGCCAACGGCCGCTGGGCCATGCTCCCATGGGACGTCGACGGCGAACTCTCTAACACCACCCAGCACATCTACTGGGACGAATTCGCCATCCCCCAGCCAGACACGCTCCGCGGCCCCCACTGGATCAAGGACTCGTTCCTCAAGGCCTTCCGCAACGAATTCCGCCAGCGGCTCTGGCTCCTCAATCACACCATCCTCCTCCCCGCCGCCTTCGGCCCCTCAGGCTACAACGGGCTCCAGTCCTTCGCCACCGCACGCCACAGCAGCGTCAATACCCAGCTCGCCCTCGGCACGTTCCACCGGCCCGCCACCCCCATCCCCGCCGCTCCCGCCCCGCTCGCCTCCGTCCTCCCCGGCGCTCGTCTCCTCACCGCTCCCTACTCCCACAGCGCCCCAACCCCCGCTCCTCCCCACGCCTCCACCACATGGCTCATCCGCGCCTCCGGCACCCCATGGGATCGCCCCATCGCACGCATCACTTCCTCCGTCTCCCTCACTGATCTCCCCATCCCCTTCGACGCCCTCACCTTCGGCACCACCTACTTCTGGAAATGCTTCTTCACAGACCGCGACGGCCACCCTTCCTTCGAATCCCCGGAACGCACGTTCTCCTTCGGCTCCACCCCAGCCTCCAGTCCCCCCATCCAGCTCAACGAAATCTTCGCACGCGGCTCATCGCCCGACTTCATCGAACTCCTCAACACCAGCTCCTCTCCCGCTGAACTCTCCGGCATGGGCCTAACCGACAACCCCGCCGCACCAGCCAAATTCACCTTCCCCCCAGCCACCGTCCTCGCCCCCGGCGTTCTCCTCACCATCACGCTCGACTCCCGCGCCCCCTTCCGCCTCGACGGCGACGGCCAGACCGTCATCCTCCTGAATCCCGACGGGTCGCTCGCCGACGCCATCTCCTTCGGCCCCCAGGCCCCCGACTTCTCCCTCGCCCGTTCCCCAACCGGCTGGCAACTCGCCAACCCTTCCCCCGGAAACCCTAACACCACAACCGCCGCACTCGGCAGCCCATCCGCTCTCCGCTTCAACGAATGGATGGCCTCCAACCCGGACGGTCCGGACTGGCTCGAACTCGCTAACCCTTCCGCTCTCCCGGTCCCGCTCGCCGGCATCCGCATCACCAACAGTCCCTCCATCTCCACGCTCCCCGCACTCTCCTTCATCGGCCCGCGCGGCTTCCAGCAGTTCATCGCGGACCGCAACCCAGGCCCGCACCACCTCGACTTCAAACTCAGCGCCAGCGGCGCGTCCCTCTCCCTCTCTCTCCCCTCCGGCGATCTCATCAATTCCCTAACGTTCGGCCCACAGGTCTCCGGCATCTCCGAAGGCCGTCTCCCCGACGCATCAGGCCCCGCCACCGCCTTCCCCGGCAGCGATTCCCCCGGCGATCCCAATGCCCTCGCCATCACCGATGTCGTCATCTCTCGTCTCTACCCGGACATCGAACTCTTCAACGCCAGCTCCCAACCCGTCTCTCTAGCCAACTGGTCCCTCTCTCCCGCCATCGGCAGCCCTCTCGCCTTCTCCTTCCTCCCAGACGCCCCACCGCTCGCCCCAGGCGCAACCCTCTCCCTCAACGCCGCCTCCCTCCCCTTCGCCCTCGACCCTATCCGCGGCGGCAATCTCTTCCTCGAACACGACGGCACGCACCGCAGCCGCCAACCCTACGGCCCATTCGACGGCCGCCCATGGGGCCGCGTCTCCCTCCCCGATTCCTCCGTCTTCGTCCCCATCCTCCCCTCGCCCGCCACCCCCAATAACATCCCCGCCGTCGGCCCGGTCGTCATCTCCGAATTCAATTACCACCCGCCCGACGCCCCTGGCGATAACAGTCTCTACGAATTCATCGAAATCCACAACACCAGCACTTCCTCCGTCGACCTCAGCGGCTGGCAACTCGACGGCGATGTCTCCTTCTCCCTCCCCGAAGGCACGTCCCTCCGCCCCGGTGGCTTCCTCGTCTTCTCCCCGCTCCCACCAGCCGAATTCCTCGCCCGATTCTCCGTCCCCGACGGCACTTCCGTCTTCGGCCCATGGTCCGGATCACTCGACAACGGCAACGGCACCGTCCGTCTCATCCGCCGTCTCCCCCCAGTCGCCATCGAAGGCCCGGACTTCGGCTTCACCCCCGAAATCACCGCCGACGAGGTCCTCTACCGCGACTCGTTCCCATGGCCACCCGCCGCCGACGGCACCGGCCCAGCCCTCACAAGATCGCTCCCCGATTCTTTCGGCCTCCTCCCCGATTCATGGTCTCCCGCCCCTCCCTCCCCCGGAGCCCTCCCTTCGCCTAACACCCCTCCCGCCATCACCATCGTCTCTCCTTCCGGCACCTCCGCCCCGGCCGGAATCCCGCTCTCCTTCTCCGCCTCCGCATCCGACCCCGACGGCCGCATCACCGCCGTCCAATGGTTCGTCAACGGCACCCCAGCCGCCACCTCCACCACGCCTCCCTATCTCTTCTCATGGTCCTCCACCACCACCGGCCCGCAAACCATCTCCGCCACCGCATGGGATGACCGTCTCGCGGCCTCCTCGGCATCGTTCTCCCTGAACCTCCTCAGCGACCCACCCATGGCCGCCATCCTGTCGCCAGCCCAGGGCACGCGCTTCAACACCGCCGCCCCCATCCCTATCACCGCCGCCGCACGCGACCCCGAAGGGCTCCTCCAGCAGGTCGACTTCTTCGCCAACTCCACGCTCATCGGCTCCGCCTCGTCCCCGCCATGGCAATTCACATGGCTCAACGCCTCCCCCGGCCCGCATCTCCTCACCGCTCGCGCCACCGACCTCACCGGGCTCACCAGCACTTCCCTCCCCGTCACCATCTTCGTCGCCACCGCCGCCGCCGACGCCACCATCACCGCCTTCCACGTCCCCGCAGGCGTCACCGGCAACCAGAGCTACAACGGGAGTCTCGGCATGGACTTCGATGTCATCTCTCCCATCCTCGTCACGCGTCTCGGTGTCTTCGACAGCGGGGCCAATGGCCTCAGCGC
>CANHUG010000401.1 GCA_947462995.1 Verrucomicrobiales bacterium
CACCACCGCCGCTGCCGCCGCCATCGCCGCCGCCTTCTCCGAATCCTCCGCCGACGGCAACTCCGCCCGCGTCGGATCCCCTCCCTCCGCCACCACCGGCACAATCGGTGCCCCGCCCTCCGCCGCAGGCACATAAACATCCGCAGGCTTCACATTCGCCGCCGCCAGCGCCGCCTCCGCTGGATCAATCGTCTCCCCCTTCACCCCGCCATCCCCACCACGCCCAGCCAGCAAATCCCCGCCCACCCGCACCCGCAACACCGCCCCAACCGCCGCCGCCAGCGCCACCACCGCCAACCCGCGCCATCCCAAAATCCAAAACGCCTGCCCAGGCTTCGCCACCGGCGGCTCCAACGGATTCTCCCCGTAAAACCGCTCCCGCAAATACAACACCCCGCGGTCCCTCCCCTTCCGCTTGAACCACCACGCCACCGCACCCGCCAAACCAGCCCCACCCACCCACATCGCTTCCCCCAACCGCGCCCCATCCCCTCGCCACATATACAACCCAGCCTCCACCACCACCGCCACCCCAGCCGCCACCACCGCACAGAACATCAGCCACAACACCGCAGGCTCCTGCTCCCGCGCATTCTCCCGCAACACAAAGGCCTCAAGCAGCAGCGCTCCCGCCAGCAATCCAGCCGGCATGCCCAACAACAGCACAAACAAGGTCTCAGTCATCTCTCGGTTTTCAGGTTCCTACCCCCCATTATGGCACACCACGCTCCCCTCGGCACGGAAATTCCGCTCCCCCCCGATTCATCGGTTTCCCCTTGCCGCCCTCCATTCACCGCCGGATGCAGAGGTTTTCCCCCCTGACGATTTTTCATGGCTGTCCACTTTCAAAACCTGACGAGGACCCAGGAGATCGGTGCCAATAGCTATCTCCTCGACGATGGCCGGTCCCGCATCCTCCTCGACTCAGGCATGCACCCGAAAGGAAAAGGCTTCGACGCCCTTCCCGATTTCTCCCTCCTCGGCCAGGCCCTCCTCGACGCGGTCATCATCACCCACGCCCACCTCGACCACATCGGCTCGCTCCCAGTCCTCATGCGCCGCCAGCCGGAAGCTCGCGCCGTCATGACTCCGCTCACCGCGGAAATCACCGAGACCATGCTCCACAACAGCTGCAACGTCATGACCGCTCAACGCGATCAGGACGGCATCGCTGAATACCCGCTCTTCACCCACCGCGAAATCGATAACAGTCTCCGCCGCTGGCGCCACCAACGCCCAGGCCGCCGCTTCGAACTCGGCCGCACCGGCGTCGATTGCGAATTCTTCGACGCAGGCCACCTCCCAGGCTCCGTCGGCGTCCGCCTCGACTACCCAAACCTCCGCGTCTTCTACACCGGCGACGTCCACTTCGAACCCCAAACCCTCAGCACCGCCGCCTCCTTCCCGGACGAACCCGCAGACGTCCTCATCATGGAATGCACCCGCGGTGCCGCCCCACGCCCGCCAGATTACTCCCGCCAGCGCGAATCATGGCGCTTCGCCGAAGCCATCATGCGCACCATCGGCCGCGGCGGCAGCGTTCTCGTCCCAGTCTTCGCCCTCGGCAAGACCCAGGAAATCCTCATCATGATCCATGACCTGAAACGCACAGGTCACCTCGCCACTGGCATCCCCATCCACATCGGCGGCCTCAGCACCCGCATGACCCAGATCATCGACCGCCATTCCAACGACGTCCCGCGCACCCACCCCGGGTTCCGCATCCTCGATAACATGGCCGGCCTCGTCAAAACCAAGAAAGGCGAACGGCTCACCACCGCCGCACCAGGCCGCATCTACGCCCTCAGCAGCGGCATGATGAGCGAATACACCGTCTCCAACGACTTCGCCTACCACTTCATCGACAATCCCAAAAACGCCGTCCTCTTCGTCGGCTACGCTGACCCCGACAGCCCCGGAGGCCACCTCCGCCGCGCCGCCCTCGGCGACGAAATCCGGCTCCACCACGCCCACCCGCCAGTCACGCTCCGCGCCGACGTCGAAGCCTTCGACTTCAGCGGCCACGCCACCCGCGACGAACTCGTCGCCTACGCCACCCGCGTCCGCCCTCGCAAGCTCCTCCTCGTCCACGGCGACGCCCCAGCCCTCCAATGGATGGCCCAAACACTCTCCGCCGCCCTCCCCGAAACCGAGGTCATCATCCCCCTCCCCGGCGAACGGCTCAGGCTCGATACTTGATACCTCGCTGTTCCCTCATCGCCCCCGCGGCCGCCCTTACCCTCATTCCTTCGCGTCCGTCGGCCGGCTCGGTGGCGCAAAAATCGGCGGCGGCAACATCCCCGTTCCCGCATCCCCCTGCGCCGCCTGACCGCGGATCGCATCCGCCACCGCTTTGGCCATCCGCTGCCGATACCCCGCATCACTGCATAGCCGCGCCTCTCCAGGATTGCTCAAATACCCGACCTCAATCAGCACGCACGGAATCTCCGGATTCCGCGTCAGCCGCAAACGCCGCCGCACCATCCCGCGCGACCCATTCTCCGCAGGACTCACCGCCGCCATCCCGCGCTGCATCCGCACCGCCAACCCATGGCTGTCCACCCGCCAGTAATACGTCTCCGGCCCCCGCACCGAACTCGGCCCGCTGTTGAAATGAATGCTCACTAGCACATCACCCATCGCCGCCGCCCGCGCCGCACGCTCATCCAGATCCACAAACCGGTCGTCCTCCCGCATCATCCGCACCGCAAACGACCCGCCCAGCTCCCGCTTCACCCGCTGCACCATGTCCATGGTCAAGTCCTTCTCCAGCGCCCCCGTCACCCCGCTCCGCGCCCCGGAATCCCGGCCGCCATGCCCCGCATCCAGCACCACCGTCCGGAATCCCCGCGGTCCCGCACGGTGACCCCACGTATCCCGCGTGCTCCCGCCTCCCCCAGGCCCGGCACAGGACACCATCAGCAAAGCAGCAGCAGCAATCACCAGTTTCATTACTCCGCCCAAACCCCGCCACGCTCCCCTCGCAATCGCAGACTGCTCCCCCCTCCTCCGGATTTGCCGTGAACAATAAAATCCCTCCCCCGCGTAATCTCCTCTCCGCCATGAATCTCCGTCTCGCCCTCTCCCTCGCGCTCATCCCGGCCCTCCACAGCCTCGCCCAGCAACCGGCCCTCCAGCTCGCCAAAGACGACCACATCTCCATCGTCGGCAACGCCCTCGCCGACCGGCTCCAGCACGAAGGCACCTTCGAGGCCATGCTCCACCAAGCCTTCCCGGACCTCAATCTCTCCATCCGCAATCTCGGCTTCGCCGCCGACGAACTCACCATCCGCACGCGCTCCGAAAACTTCGGCTCGCCGGAACAATGGCTCGAAAAAACCAAAACCTCCGTCGTCTTCGCCTTCTTCGGCTTCAACGAATCCTTCAAAGGCACCGACGGGCTCGATCGCTTCAAAGCCGACCTCGACGCTTTCCTCAAACAACAGAAACAAGCCAACTACTCCGGCAAAGGCGCTCCCAAAGTCGTCCTCTTCTCCCCCATCGCCCACGAAAATCTCAACAACCCCGACTTCCCCGACGGTGCCCAGACCAACGACCGGCTCCGCTACTACTCCGAAGCCATGCAGCAGGTCGCCGCCGCCAACGGTGCCGTCTTCGTCGATCTCTTCAAACCTTCGCTCGCCGCCTACGCCGCCGCCAAAGAACCGCTCACCGTCAACGGCATCCACCTTCGCCCGCAAGGCTACGCCGCTCTCGCCCCCGCCATGTTCTCCGGGCTCTTCGGCAAACCCGCCCCAGCCCCCGCTCCTAACCTCGTCAGCGCCGTCAACGACAAGAACTGGCAATGGCACCAGCGCTAC
>CANHUG010000402.1 GCA_947462995.1 Verrucomicrobiales bacterium
AGCATTGAACCACTGACATTATCCTGACAAATCAAATGGGACCTGTAATTTTTCTTTTCGTTGGCGTTGTGGGCGCGATTGCTGCGTTTTACATGACGACCTTCATGCGCTGAGTCGCCCTTGAGGCTGAGTTGGCAGAAATAAAATTCGCACACACCCTGCGCGTTCCGGAGACGGAGCCGCAGGGTGTGTTTTTTTTCGTTGTCAGCGGCGAAAGCCGACGCACTGTGATGGGACACGCGAAGGCGTCGACTTCAAACAACCAACAATCGAAACCAATGGCCAGCGCATCAGTGATTCAGGTAACGAAGGAAAATTTTGACGCGGAAGTGCTTCAATCGACGGTGCCCGTGGTTGTTGATTTCTGGGCGGAGTGGTGCGGGCCATGCAAGATGCTGGGGCCTGTGCTGGACGAGATTGCTGAGGAGAAGAAGGGTGCGGTGAAGGTGGCGAAGGTGAATGTGGATGAGGCTGGAGACCTTGCGGTGGAGTATGGGATCCGGAACATTCCTGCGTTGTTTTACTTCAAGGGAGGCGAGTTGAAGCACAAGAGCATCGGGGTGCAGCCGAAGTCGGACATTGTGAAGCGGCTTGAGTCGATGGATTGAAGGGCTGGCGCGCTGCGCCTGAGGGCACATGGCTGCGCCGTTCAAGGAGTTGAGGTTTACGAGGTCTGGCCAGGCGGTGACGTTTCTGGTTCTAGGCTTGCTGTGTCTGGCGGCGGCTGTGGGGATTGGTTATGTTTGGTGGCAACGGATTGAGCACCGACCGGCGTGGTGGCTGGGGGTGGTGCCGTTGTTGTTGGCTGGGTGGAGTTTTCGGACGGCGTGGCGATTGACGCGGCATGCGTATCTGCTGCTGACGCCGTTAGGGGTGGAGATTTTTCCGTTTTTCCGGCCGGATCGGGAGATGCAGTTGGTGACGTGGGGGGAGATTGAGCGGGCGGAGGTGGATGAGGGGATGCGGCGGCTGACGCTGGTGCTGGCTGGGTTGGAGGATGCGCGGATTATTGTGACGCTGGAGCCAGTGGCGGCGCGGTCGCGGCCATTGCTGGCGGCGGCGGTGCGCGGGGTGATGGCGAAGCGGGAGGAGGCGGCAGCTAGTGCGGCCGCGGAGGCGTGAGTCAGCGCTGGTCGTTGCCGGGGACTTTGAGTTGGATGGAGAAGAGGGAAGTGCGAGCGGTGACGAAGAGGGTTTTGTAGTCTTTGCCGCCGAAGGTGCAGTTGGCTGGGGTTTCTGGGAACGTGATGCGTGCGAGTTGTTTGCCGTCGGGGTTGTAGATGCGGACCCCGTCGTTGGCGGTGGTGTAGAGATTGCCTGAGGAGTCGGTGCGGAGCCCGTCGGAGCCGCCGGAGAGCCAGAATTTGGGGTCGCCGAGGGAGCCGTCGTCTTTGACGGGGAAGGCGCCGACGCGCTGGGGTTTGCCGCTGTCGGCGATGTAGAGGGTTTTTTCGTCCGGGGAGAAGGCGAGCCCGTTGGGCATTTCGAAGAGGGTGGAGACGGCGGTGACCTTTTTGGTGGCTGGGTCGAGCCGGTAGACGCGGTTGGCGTCCTGTTCCTTCTTTTCGCCTGCGGGGACCCCGTAGGGAGGGTCGGTGAACCAGACGATGCCGTCTTTGCCGACGATGACGTCGTTAGGAGAGCTGAGTTTTTTGCCGTCGAAGGAGGAGACGAGGACGGTGGTGGTGCCGTTGGCTTCGGTGCGGATGATATTGCGGCCGGAGTGCTGGCAGGTGACGAGGAGACCGTTGCGGTCGAGAGTGTTGCCGTTGGGGTTGAGGGCGTCGGAGAGAGGGGTGACGCCTTTGCCTTCCTGCCACTGCATGAGTTTGGCGGAGGGGATGTCTGAGAAGACGAGGGTTTGGCGAGCGGGGATCCAGACGGGGCCTTCGGTGAATTTCATGCCTGAGCCGAGGGTGACGACTTTGGCGTCCTGGGCGACGAGGGCGGCGGCTGCGGGGTCGAGGAACGTGACCTGAGCGGCGGCGGAGAGGGAGGATGCGAGGAGAGCGATGAGGGGGAGTTTCATGATCGGGAGAGTGGATGGGGAGGGAGGCGTGCGGGTGCAATGGCGATGGGGTTCCACGAGTGCGGCGGAGGATCGTTTGCCGTTGAAGGGCTGGGAGGGTCCGTCATGGGTGGGAGGTATGGGCAAGCAGTTTTACATCACGACCGCGATTGATTACACGAATGGTGCGCCGCACATCGGGCATGCCTACGAGAAGATTCTTGCGGACACGATGGCGCGGTTCAAGCGGCTGGCTGGGAGCGAGGTGTATTTTCTGAGCGGGTTGGATCAGCACGGGCAGAAAGTGCAGTTGAGTGCGGAGAAGGCCGGGGTGACGCCGGAGGTTTTTGTGAGGGAAGTGTCGGACCGGTTCATTGCGCTTTGGGATCGGTTGAATGTGCGGCCTGACGGGTGGGTGGAGACGACGGATGTGCGGCACAAGCGGGTGGTGCAGGACATGCTGCAGCAGTTGTTTGACGAGGGGCAGATCTACAAGAAGAGCCTGCGCGGGTGGTATTCGGTGAGACAGGAGCAGTTTCTGAATGAGAAGGACCGTGAGGCGGACGGGAGCTGGGGTGGGCAGTGGGGGTTGGTGGAGGAGCGGGAGGAGGAGAATTATTATTTCCGGCTGAGTGATCATACGGCTTGGCTGCGCGGGTATCTGGAGACGCATCCGGACATGATTTATCCGGCGAACCGGCAGACTCAGTTGCTGAATGCGGTGAAGGATAGCGAGGGAGTGGACCTGTGCATTTCGCGGCCGAAGTCGCGGCTGACGTGGGGGATTCCGCTGCCCTTTGACGACGATTACGTGACCTTTGTGTGGTTTGATGCGCTGACGAACTACGCGAGTTTTGCGGGGTTCCGGGATCGTGAGCCGGGTGTGTCGGGGTTGCCGCGTTGGGAGGATCTGTGGCCGTGTGACGCGCATGTGATCGGGAAGGACATTCTGATTCCGGCGCATGGGATTTACTGGCCGATCATGCTGCATGCGTGCGGGGTGCCTGACGAGCAGATGCCGAAGATCCTGGTGCACGGGTGGTGGAACATGAAGGGGAAGAAGGTGAGCAAGAGCGAGAAGATCGAGGATGACTCGGTGGTGAAGGTGATTGCGGATCTGGTGGATCCGAATGCGATTGCGGACGTGGTGGGAGCGGACGGGTTGCGGTATTTTCTGCTGGCGGACATTGCGACGGGCGGGGACAGCGACATCAGCGAGGAGCGGATCCTGGTGCGTTATAACAAAGATCTGGCGGACATTCTGGGGAACCTGCTGAACCGGACTCTGAACATGGCGCGGAAGTATCTGGGGGGTACGCTGGTGGCGACGACGCATGATTCCGAGCTGCATGCGGGGTTGCGGGAGGCGGTGGTGGCGCTGCCTGGGAAGGCGCTGGGGCACATGAAGACCTGGCAGATTCACCAGGTGCTGGCGGACATCATTGACGGGGCGCGGCTGGCGAATGAGTTTGTGGACAAGACGGCACCGTTCAAGCTGGCGAAGGATCCGGCGAATGCGGACGCGGTGGCGTCGATCATGCGGCATGTGGCGGAGGCGATGGCGCATTTTTCGGTGATGCTGTCGCCGGCGATGCCTGAGACGGCGGCGCGGATTCAGGGGCAATTGGGCTGGGTGCCGCCGGTGGGGCTGACGCTTGGGGATTTGCGGTGGGGGATGCTGCCTGACGGGCATGTGCTGGGGGAACCGCAGCCGTTGTTCCCGAAGGTGCAGGTGGCGGCGGCGGGGTGAGGAAAGTGATGGCTGCGGTGGGTGATGCTGACGAGAGCGCGCTTCCATGAAGAGCTTAAGAA
>CANHUG010000403.1 GCA_947462995.1 Verrucomicrobiales bacterium
CGTGGCCGGAGCCGCCGCCGACGAGGAGAGCGACCTTGCCAGCGGGGATGTCTTTTTTGACGATGCAGCCGCGGCCGACCTTGATGCAGGAACCGTCGTAGGCTTCAACGAGGCCGTCGAGGAGTTCGGCGGCGCAGTTGTTGGGGTTGTTGATGATTTTCTTGATGACGGGCATAGGGAGGGGGGAGTTGGGGGTTGGGAAAGGGAGCCTTGTTTGAAGCGGGAATCGGGTCAGGACGCAAGCCCGTGTTGGAGGCGGGCGGCTTTGAGGGTATTGGAGATGAGCATGGCGATGGTCATGGGGCCGACGCCGCCGGGGACTGGGGTGATGGCTGCGCAGCGTGGGGAGACGGAGGCGAAGTCGACATCGCCGACGATGCGGTAGCCGTTTTTGGCGGCTGGGTCGGTGACGCGGTTGATGCCGACGTCGATGACGACGGCGCCGTCGCGGACGAAGTCAGCGGTGACGAATTCCGGGCGGCCGATGGCGGCGATGAGGATATCGGCGTCGCGGCAGACGGCGGGGAGGTTGCGGGTGCGGGAGTGGGCGATGGTGACGGTGGCGTCGCCGCCCTTGCCGCGGGCCATGAGGAGGAAGGCGAGGGGTTTGCCGACGATCATGGAGCGGCCGATGATGACGACGCGGGCCCCGGCGGTTTCGATGCCGTATTCCGTGAGGAGCCGCTGGCAGCCGAGGGGCGTGCAGGGGACGAAGGCGGCGGGGTCTTCGAGGGCGAGACGGGCGACATTTTCCGGGTGGAAGCCGTCGACGTCCTTGTCGGGGCGGATGGCGCGGACGACGGCGGCCTCGTTGATGTGGGGTGGAGGGGGCGACTGGACGAGGATGCCGTGGACGGCGGGGTCGGCGTTGAGATCGGCGACGACGGCGAGGAGATCGTCCTGAGAGGTGGCTGAGGGGAGGGCGATGTGGCGGGAGAAGAGGCCGAGATCGGCGCAGGTGCGGACTTTGGAACCGACGTAGGCCTGGGAGGCGGGATCGTCGCCGACGATGACGACGGCGAGGCCGGGAACGACCCCGCGTGCCTTCATGGCGGCGATGTCGGTGCGGCATTCTTCAAGGACTTTCCGCGAAACGGCTTTTCCATCGATCAGTGTCATGATCCCGTCATGGGTTGCAGCGGTGAGGAATCAACCTCAATCGTGCGGGTGAGTGAGAGCGGTGAGGAGGGCAACGAGGCCGCGATGGATGTCTGCGAGGGGGAGGAAGGGAGGGTTTCCGCCCATTTCGGGGACTTTCGGGACGTGGACGAAGAGGGAGCGTCCGGCGGCGCGGTGGTTGGGGCGGCTGGTGAGCCGGAGCAGGTGGGTGTAGAAGTCGTTGCAGACGAAGCGGCCGGCGTCGTCGCTGGTTTCCGAGGGGATGCCGAGGGCGCGGATGGCGGCGACGAGCTTGTTAGTTTCGACGCCGGTGTGGTAGGTGCGGCGGGTGCCGGGGACGGAGGGCACGTCGCGGCGGACATTGCCGGAGTTGTCAGGGATGCGGTAGTCGCACCAGTTTACGGCTTGTGATTCCGGGGTGATCGTGGGGCGGGGGGCGACGCCGGTGGCGACGATCCAGCGGGGTTTGCAGCGGCGGACGGCTGAGATGGTGAGTTGCCATGCGTCGTGCGTGGCGACTGGGAGGATGAGGGAACGGATGAGGACCTTGCCGTGGAGGACGGTGCCGTCGAGGGCGGCGGCGATTTCGCCGGAGGGGTTTCTGGAGTCGCCGCCGAAGGGTTCGAAGCCGGTGAGCAGGAGGGAGTCCACGGCGGTGCGGGAAGGAGAATCAGACCCGGTCGAGAGTGATGACGCACTCGAGGTGTTTGGTCTGAGGGAAGAGATCGAACGGCTGGACCCTAACTGGTTGGTAGCCTGATTCCATGAATGAGCGGAGGTCGCGCATCTGGGTGGCTGGGTTGCAGCTGACGTAGACGACCCTGCGGGGGCGGAAGGCGAAGAGCTGCTGGAGGAAGATTTCGTCGCTGCCGCGGCGTGGCGGGTCGATGATGACGGCGGTTTTGTCAGGCGGTGAGGAGATGCCTGCGAAGACGGCTTCGGCGCTGCCGGCGATGAACGTGCAGTTGGAGAGACCGTTAAGGGTGGCGTTGGCGGAGGCGCGTTCGACGGCGGTGGCGGAGATTTCGACACCGGTGACGGAAGCGAAGACCTGAGCGGCGAAGAGACTGAAAAGGCCGCTGCCGCAGTAGGCGTCGACGAGGTGGTCTGCGCCGGAGGCGTGGGCTTCATCGACGGCGTAGCGGACGAAGCGTTCGAGGATGAAGGGATTGTTCTGGAAGAAGTCGCCGGCGAGGAATCGGAATGTCAGGGGGCCGACGGATTCTTCGGCTTCGGCGCGGGTGTCGGTGAAGACCTTGCCATTGGCCTCGCGGAGGAGGAGCGTGGCACCGCGTTTCCATGTGGATTCGTGGGCCGAGCGGCGGGCGGCGGTGAGGGCGTCGTTGATGGCCTCCGTGGCAATGGCGCAGGCGGGAACGTCGACGAGTTCCTGGCGACGGCCGTGGCGGAGGAAGCCGATGGCACCGAGGGCTCCGTCTTTCGGGACGTCGAAGTGCGGGGTGATCTTGGAGCGATAGTGGTACTCGCGCGGCGAGGCGGTGACAGGTTCGACGGGGAGGTCGACCTTGGCCATGTGGCGGAGGAGTTCCTGGACCTGCTGGCGTTTCCAGACGATCTGTTCGGAGTAGGCGAGGTGCTGGTACTGGCAGCCGCCGCAGGTGGTGAAGAGCGGGCAGCGCGGGGTGACGCGATGCGGGGAGGGGACGAGGACTTCGACGAGATCGGCCTCGCTGAAGTTTTTGTCGTTGCGGTAGATCCGGGCGCGGATGGTTTCGCCGGGGAGGGCGAAGGGTACGAGGACGACCCAGCCGTCGATGCGGCCGAGGCCCTGGCCCATGTTCGTCAGGGTGGTGACTTCGAGGTCGATTTCCTGATGATAGGCGAACGGATGCGGATTGAATTTCCGCGGCGGGCGGGAGGGCGCGTTCATGCGCGCGGCGCCGGGTCGGTTTGCCGGGAGTTCACGAACTGGCTGACGGTGGCCCAGAGGGAGACGACGGCGATGAGAGCGAAGAGAGTGGCCTGATACCAGAAGTGACCTTCTTTGGTGCCGGCGGAGACGCCCTTGGCGAGACTGAAGGCTTTTGGTCCGCTCTGGGCGAGGAGGAGGAAGCTGAGGGCGAGACCTGCCCAGCGGGCCCATGAGGTACCGCCGGCGATGAGCCGGGAGAAGGCGACGGCGAGGGCGGCGGCGATCCCACAGACGATGAGCCCGGTTTTGCCCTTCAGGTAGAGCGTGACGGCTCCGACGGTTGGGTCGAAGAGGACGCTGGCTGCGCCGATGATGAGGAGCAGGACTGCGTAGATCCGGAGGGTTCTCGAGGAAGGGTTCATGTCTGTGGGGTCGCGCTGCTGGCGTGTTTTGACAACCGTTGGTTATTCGAGGGCTGTGGCCATGACCTTGTGGACGCGCTGGACGAGACTGCGCGGGTCTTCGACGAGCCCTGCGCTGAGGAGGGCGGTGTCGAGGAGCTGGCCGGCGAGGAGTTGTGCGGCTTCCGGGCGGGATGAGCGGGCCTGGAAGAGACGGCGGATGAGGAGGTGGCGCGGGTTGATTTCGAGGCGCACTTTCGGGGCCGGGGCTTCCTGTTTCATGGTGCGGAGCATGGCGCGCATCTGGGGGCCCATGCGGGCTTCGTCGGGGAGCAGGGCGACGACCGGGCTGTCGCTGAGGCGTTTGGAGACGACGACTTCCTTGACGCCGTCGCCGAGGGTTTCCTGCATCCA
>CANHUG010000404.1 GCA_947462995.1 Verrucomicrobiales bacterium
ATTGTCCTCCGACGTGACCGACTTGATATCACCATAAAGCCCGATCTTCAGCTCGGAGTCCTCCTTCCCGGAAGCCGCCGTTGTGGTGAAAAGGTGAGCCCCCCAGATCACCGGGGACGCCAGCGCCAACCCCTGAATCTCCCGCTTCCACAGCACCCGCTCCCCAGTAGCAACATCCCACTTCTCAGGCGGCTGGCCATCGCCAAGACCGGATGCGTTGGGACCACGAAACTGAGGCCACCATCCCGGATCGGCAGCATCGGCCCCGCAAACAGAGAAAATCAAAGCAGCAAACAAGCGTGCGTTCATGCAAGGACCCTCGCAGGAAGCAGGCATCCCGTCAACAATGGGCCACTTACCCTCCACCAAGCGATCAAATCGACCGCAGACAGCTTGCCTCCCCGTCCCAGCACCGCTATCATGAAACAGCCGTCAGGAATTGAAAGCCCCCTCCACCATGAAATCGCACCCCCGTCTCCACCTGCTTCTGTTACTCGCCACCGCAGTACCAGGATTTCAGTACCCGCTGGCCGCACAGGCCCCGCAACCAAAAGATGGTGACTCGATTGGAGTCGAACGCCCCGAGGGTCTGCACAAGGGTCTCCACCACAAGGTTCAGAGCGTGCAGCCGACCGAAAAGGCCAGCGCCGTCGAGGTTCGCCAGCGGCTCGCAAAAATCTCCGGGGAGCTGAGGGCCGAGGGCAAATTGCCCATGGCAGAGCGCCTCGACGATGCGGTCCGCTCGCTGGCCCGGCTGGACGACACCACCGAGCGCGATGCGGAACTCCTGCTCCTCCAGACGCGCATGGCCGCGATGGAGTCTCAGATCGAACGCCTCACGGTTGACCTGCGGCTGATCGCTAGCTTCACCAATACCGCCGCCGTCCCAGAGGGCCTCGACGTCCTGCGTTCGGTGCAGGCCCGGCAGCCGGCGCTTTTCAAAAACGCGGGCCGCATCGAGCTGCTCAAATCATTCGATGCCGCGCAGCCGCCCATCCAGCACCATAGCGGCAAGGCAGTTGCCACCCCGGGTGCTTTTTCAGGCGCGGCGCTCGTCGATCAAGACCCGGCTTTCATGTGCATCTTCGGTCCCTACACACCACTGGAACAAGGCCGCTACGTCATCACATGGCGGGTGAAATTCCACGGACCAGTGGCAGAAAAGGATGTCTGCTTTCTCGACGTCGCCCACAATGCCGTAACCGTCAGCGGGCGGAACCCGGACGGCCCCGAGTGCCATCCTGGCGAATGGGTCGAGATGTCCGTGCCTCTCGCGAATCCCGCAACGCGCGAGTACGAATTCCGCTTCTGGCCGCACCGGCACCCCCTTACGCTGGACCGGATCTACGTCTTCAAACTGCACGATAAACCAGCACCCGCAGGACGGAATTAGCCCGTCGCCAGTGTGTTAGGAGCAGTGAAGCCGGGGCCATTGCAACAGACGCTGTGCCCCAAGGCGGACACATGGTGTCTTCTGGCGATATGGCGTGGATCGCGACGCCGTGAATCCGCAATCCCGGCACCGGTTCTACGGCTTGCGCACTCTCCTCAGAGACCGCACTGTCCCGCCGCCCATGATGAAGAAACTTCGCTTCCCTGCCGGCCCGGCAGTCGCCGCCTTATGTGCCGCAGGACTCGTCATCCCGCTCTTTTCCTTTGAGGGCCCGCGCCCTCCAGGCAACCGCCCGCTTCCCGCTTCCGTCCACGCCCTCGTGGGCGGCCACGTGGTGCTCAGCCCGGGAAAGGAACTGGACAAGGCCACCATCATCCTCACCGACGGACGCATTACCGCTGTCGGCAATGATGCCGCAGTGCCCGCCGATGCCCGGGTCCACGACATGACCGGCACCACCATTTACGCCGGTTTCATCGATGCCCATGTTTCCCTCGGAAAAAAGGGAGCCGTGCGTGCGGACCCGATCGAAGAAGATCCGCCCGTCGACTCCCGCCGATTAACTTCCGGCGCGGGCATGGGATTCCCCGGAGCCCCGTCCATGGCCAATGGCTCCGATCCGAATTCACTGGTAACCCCCCAGCTCCGGATGGCCCGCGGCTACGACCCGGACCCCGAACAACTCAAAGCCTTGCGGGCGGAAGGATTCACCGCCGCCAATGTTGTTCCAGACCGAGGCGTGATCCGGGGCAGCAGCACCTTTGTATCCCTTGGCTCCAGCGATCCCGATGCAGCCATCATGCGCCCGGACACCTTCCAGCACATTGCCCTCACCGTGCCCGCCGAAGCCCCGGACGACGGTCGCCGCGGCCGACCGGACGCCTATCCCGGATCGCTCATGGGTGTCATCGCCGTCGTCCGCCAGACGTTCTTCGACGCCCAATTCCAGGCCGCCGACGCTGCCCATTTTGCCGCCAATCCCACCACCCGTCCGCGGCCCTCCATGAGCGAAGCCCTCACGGCCCTCCAGCCAGCCGCCAAGAAGACCATGCCGGTCCTCTTCGAGCCAGGCAGCATGCTCATGGTCGACCGCGCCATGCAACTCTCCCGCGAACTCGCCCTCCAGCCGGTCATGCTGGCAACCGGTCAGGAATGGCGGCGCCCCGACCTCATGCGCGCCACCGCCGTCCCCTTCATCGTTCCCGTCGACTTCCCGGAGGTTCCCACACTTCCAGACGAAGATGACTGGCTCGCCGTTCCTACCGATCAACTGCGCGCATGGGACCAGGCACCCGGCAATCCCGGCCTGCTCCGCCGCGAAGGCCTCGAGATCGCCCTCACCACCCATGGCCTCGAAAAACCACAACAGTTCCGCCCCAATGCCCGCCTCGCCATCGCCCGCGGCCTGACTGAATCCGATGCCATCGCCGCCCTCACAACCGTGCCCGCCCGACTCTGCGGTGTCGCGGATCAACTCGGAGAAATCACCACCGGCCGGCTCGCCAACCTCACCGTCGTCGAAAACGGCCGCTACTTCGACCCAAAGGCCCGCATCCGCGAGGTCTGGATCGAAGGCAAAATCTTCCTCGCTCCCATCAAGGAAGACAAAAAGAAAGACCCGGACGACAATCCCAAAGCCGGCCCAGAAAAACCTGACCAACCCGACAAACCCGGAAATCCTGACAAACCCGGAAATCCTGACAAACCCGGAAATCCTGACAAACCCGACAAGTCAGACAAACCCGACAAGCCGGACAAGAAGAAGGAAATGGAGGAATTGCGCGCCAAACTCACCGACGCCCCCGCCCAGCAGGACCGCGGGCCTCTCCTGACACCTCCAGCCGTCTTCATCAAATCCGCCACCATCTGGACATCCGGCCCGCAGGGCCGCCTCGAAAATGCCAGTCTCCTCATCGTCGACGGCAAAATCAAGGCCGTCGGAACCATCGCCCCGGACCAGGTCCCAGCAGGTGCCCACGTGATCGACCGCCCAGGCATCCACGTCACCCCCGGAATGATCGATTGTCATAGCCACAGCATGATCATCGGCGGCGTGAACGAAGGAACTCTGCCCTCAACCGCCATGGTCCGCATCGGGGACGTCGTGAATTCAGAATCCGAAACCATCCATCAGCAACTCGCCGGCGGCTTGACGGTCGCGAATCTCCTCCACGGCTCGGCCAATCCCATCGGAGGTCAGAACTGCGTCATCAAACTGCGCGAGGGAGCCGGACCGGAAGCGCTCAAACTCGCCGGAGCCCCCGGCGGCATCAAATTCGCCCTCGGCGAAAACGTGAAGCAATCCAACTGGGGCGACGGCTTCCGCAATCGCTTCCCGCAGTCCCGCATGGGCGTCCCCGCCTTCCACACCAACCGCTTCACCGCCGCCCGGCAATACGCCGAGTCCCTG
>CANHUG010000405.1 GCA_947462995.1 Verrucomicrobiales bacterium
CGGCGGCGGCGAGGGCGGACGTCATGAGGATGCCGAGGGAGGGCGGGCAGTCGATGATGACGAAGTCGAAGCGGCCGGATTCGCGGAGCGGGGCGAGGACGTCGCGGAGGCGGGAGAGGTGATTGTCCGAGCGGACGAGATCGACTTCAGCGCCGGCGAGTTCGGTCTGGGCTGGGATGAGGGAGAGCCCGGGGAGTCTGGTGGGCTGGATTTTGGTGAGGATGCTGTCTTTGCCGATGAGGACGCGGTAGAGACTCTGGCCTTCGACGGCGCGGTGGCCGAGGGCGCTGGAGGCGTTGCCCTGGGGGTCGAAGTCGACGAGGAGGACACGAACGCCGCGGTCTGCGAGGCAGGCGGAGAGATTTACGGAAGTCGTGGTTTTGGCGACTCCCCCTTTCTGGTTGACGACTGCGATGATTTTCATGCCCCTGGACAAAGTTGAGGGTATCCCACAGGCGGTGGGGCAATGCCAGCGGTATTTCCGGCGGGAGGGGTGCAGGGGTCAGATTTTGAGGAAGATGCGTCGGCGGTACATCCATGCGAGGAAGAGCCAGAGGCAGAGGAGGACGCAGGCACCGAGGAAAGGGACGGACCATTGAGGGCCGAAGGATTGGAAAGTGGAGGAGGGCGTGTGGCGGATGAGGGATTTGGCGATGAAGTCGGGCCAGAGGTGGGCGATGGTGTAGGCGGCGATGGAGTTGGAGCCGAGGACGATGAGCGGGAGGAAAGGCGTTTTGATTTCCATGACATCGCAGACGAGGTGGAAGGCGGCGAGGGCAAGGAAGCCGATGCCGCCGCTGAGGAGCGTCCATGAGGGCGTCCAGATGCGTTTGACGATGGGGCAGGCTCCGGTGGCGTCGAGGACGATGGCGAGGGAGATGGCGATGGTGCCTGCGGCGGCGAGCCATGCGATTTTGTGTTTGGTGGGGATGGGGGAGAGGAGAGTGATGCCGCCGAGGAGGCCCATGATCATGGTGCCGAGAGTGGGGATGAAGCTGAGGGTGGTGTAGCCGCCGGAATTGAAGGCGAAGGCGTCGGTGCGCGGGAAGCTGCTGAGGAACCACGAGTCGAAGTTGGCGGCGAAGTTGCTGTTCATGTTCCAGTGGCCGGGGAAGCCGTCGCGGATGAAGTCGGCTGGGGCGGCGGCCCATTGAGGGGGGACCCCGTGGGCGGCCCAGTTGAAGTCGGGGCCGGGGAGCGGGTGGCGGGCGAAGACTGCCCAGTAGCCGATGAGGATGGTGGCCAGGGAGGCCCATGCGACGCGGTGGCGGCGGGTGGAGGCGATGAGGAAGAGGAACGGGTAGCCTAGGCCGATCTGGGTGAGCGTGTCTTCGAAGGTGAAGTTAGTGCGTGCGGAGTGGAGGGAGCGGAGCCAGATGCCGAGCCCGATGAGGAGGAGCGAGCGCCAGAGGGCGTGGGCGGTGGAGGCGAGTTGGGATTGTTCGGAGCGGCGGCGGTGGAGACTGAAGGCCATGGAGGTGCCGACGAGGAAGGAGAAAGACGGCTGGATGAGGTCGTGGAGCGAGCAACCGGACCATGGGACGTGTTCCGAGTGGAAGGCGATGAGATTAGCGAGTTTTGGCCAGCCGGCGTCTTTGAGATTGGCTGCGACGCGCCACCATTGGATGACTTCCGCCATCATGAGGAGCATGACGGCACCGCGCCATGTGTCGAGGGACGTGAGACGAGGCGGGAGGACGTCGGGTTCGTGGACTGGTTTCACGGTGGGAGTTACGCGGTCGGAGAGTCAGATGCGAGGGAAAGCGTCGCCGTCATCGGGGGACATGCGTGCGAGTTTCTGTCGGAGCGTGGAGCGGTGGATGCCGAGTGCGGAGGCGAGGCGTGTGGGTTTGTGGTCGAATCTGGGGAGGAGCTGGGCGAGGAGACTGGATTCGAGGGCGGAGACGAGCCCGTCCCATGAGAGGGCGGCGATGGCTGGGTCGGCGAGCCATTCGGTGAGGGCGTGGTCGAGGGTGGAGGAGCCGGGGGGAGCGGCGGCGATGTGAGGTGGGAGGTGGGAGCGGAGGATGGGGGAACCGGCGGCGGCGTGGGTGGCGTAGGCGAGGACGTGGCGGAGTTCGGTGACATTGCCGGGCCATGGCCATGACTGGAGGGCGGCGAGGGCGCTGGAGGTGAATTCGGGCGGGCCGTCGGGGCCGGAAGGAGCGAGGGCGGCGCAGAGGGCGGGGATGTCCGAGCGGCGCTCGTGGAGAGGAGGGAGCGGGATTTCGCCAGGGCTGAATTGATAGTAGAGATCCTCGCGGAAGCGGTTGAGGCGGATGGCGTCGCGGAGGTCGGAGGAGGCGGTGGCGATGAGACGCGGGCCCTTGGGGCGATTGCGGAGGAGAGAGGCTAGGGCGTCCTGGGCTGGGGGCGGGAGGGATTCGAGGTGATCGAGGATGAGAGAGCCGTCAGGGTTGGCGTCGAGGGCGGCGAGGAGGGCGGTGGCGTCCGGGAGCGAGCTGGCGGGGACGGTTGTGCAGGGGTGGGCGGCGCGAGGCGAGCGTTCGTGGATGATGGCGGCGGTAAGGGATTTGCCGGAGCCGGAGGGGCCGGTGATGATGGCGGGGTCGTGGGAGGCGCAGGCGCGGGCGATGGCGGCGAAGGCGCGCTGGAGGGCGGGAGCGCCGCCGACGAAGAGCGGGGAGGCTGGGCGTTCAGATGGGGAGTTGGCTGGGGCGAGCGGGCGGGAGGATTCGATGAGCGAGGCGACGGAGGCCTGGAACTGGCGGAGGTCGAGAGGTTTGACCATGTAGTCGGAGGCACCGGCTTTGCGGGCGGCGATGGCGTTATCGAGGTGGCCGTGGGCGGTGATGACGAGGACGGGGAGGTTAGGGAGGTCGCGGCGGATGGTGGCGAGGATGTCGAGCCCGCTGAGGTCGGGGAGCCCGATGTCGAGGACGACGGCGTCCCATGGTTGGGAGGCGAGACGGTCGAGGGCGGCGCGGCCGCTGGCGGCGGTGTCGAGGGCATAGCCGGAGCGGCGGAGAGCGATTTCGAGGGCTGCGGCGAGGGAAGGTTCGTCTTCGACGAGGAGGATGCGTGGCGGCATGGTCAGGGGGGCGCGCTGATGGGGAGGGAGAGAGAGACGAGGGCACCGCCGTCGGGCGGGTTGGAGACGGAGAGGGAGCCGCCGTGGGCGGAGGTGACCTCGCGGGCGACGGTGAGGCCGATGCCCATGCCGCCTTCTTTGGTGGAGAAGAAGGGATCGGCCCAGTGGGCAAGGGCGAGGGGGGAGAAGCCGGGGCCATTGTCGCGGATGGAGAACGCGGCGGAGTCCGGGGTGGTGGTGAGGGTGGCGGAGACCGTGCTGTTTTCCGGGGCGGCGTGAAGGGCGTTGCGGAGGATGTTAGAGAGCGCCTGGGAGAGACGGAGGTGGTCGCCGCGGATGGTAATGGGTGTGTCGGGGGTGAAGATGGATAGGGTGACGCGGGCGCGGAGAGCGGCTGGGCGGAGGGCTTCTGCGGATTGGGCGAGGAGGACGTCGGCGCGGACGTCGGAGGTGGCGGGCGGGGCGGGGCGAGCGAGGAGCATCCATTGCTGGACGAGGTCTTCGATTTTGGCGGCTTCGCGGGCGATGCAGTCGAGGGAGGCCTTGTCTTCCGGGCGGGCGTTTTCGGAGAGGAGCTGGGCGTGGAGGTCGATGGCGGAGACTGGGTTGCGGACCTCGTGGGCCATGGAGGCGGCCATGCGGCCGAGGACGACGAAGCGTTCGGCTTGTTCACGCTGGGCGCGTTCGTTGCGGAGAGCGGCTCCGGTGGCGGCGAGGGTGCGGGCGAGTTCGCCGATTTCGTCAG
>CANHUG010000406.1 GCA_947462995.1 Verrucomicrobiales bacterium
TAGCTGTCCGCCTATGGCCAATATGAAGCGAGAGATATCCTCAAACCTGGGCGTGACGCTTACGACAGCACCGCGAAATCACCGCCCTCGCGAAATCCCTCGGCATCCCGTGGCCTCGGAACGTGCTGCGCCACTCGTTCATTTCCTACCGCATCGCCATCGTAAAAAGCGCCGACCAGGTCGCCCTCGAAGCCGGCAATTCCCCCGCCATCATTTTCCGCCATTACCGGGAGCTGACCACGGAGGAGACGGCGAGGGAATGGTTTGGGATTGGGGCATTATGAAAAATGATCATTCATTCCTGACGGTTCGGAATCGGCCCGTCCACAGTCCATAGCACACCCAAGATGCCTGAGCCTTGATTTGTGCTGGATGTCAGTGGGCCGAAGAGTGGACCCAAGGCGCTTAAGATCAACTCCACGCGAGCGCGACAGCCGACAACTAAGCCACCCAAACTACTACGATCTCGAGAGGCCGCAACCAACCTAATCCGGTGGCCGCAGCACCACCACGAGGCAGCTTGCAGAAAGGCTTCGCCCCCTGATGCAAAACTTGTCCATCCAAGCACTCTGGAGGCCGATCTGGCAATGGCGACAGTTAGAATCCCGCAATGGCGGACTCGCTAGTACAATATTTCTGAGAACTTAAGCTTTCTATTCATAAATCTCAATATTGACATTTCCTGAAAATTCATACGTCTGCTTCCCCCCCGAGCAGGTGAATACTATCATCGGCGCGTGATACATAGGCGGATCCATCGATTGATCAGGTCTATCATACGGCTCCACATACAATAATTTACCACTGCAAAACTCCACCAGAACATGATATCCAAAATCCGGCGCGTCACTCATTTCCCGATAAATTGACGAAACCCTAAGGACGCTATCTCCCAACAAGCAGCGCAAAGGTTCATACACCTCTATACCATCAATGTCCGAACAAATTAGATTCCTCGCTTGAGCCTTTGGGTCCCTCTTCTCAAAAAGCTGCCATCGCGCGAAAACGAGTTCTATTACCCCTAAAACCCCACCTCCAAAATCACACAATGCACAGAACCCACACGTAGGATTACAGCCAATGGCCAGAATTTCTGATTTTACAAATTGGGAAACAATCATTGAGCACCCCTTCCGGATAACAGTTGTGCTCTACCGGGACATTTCGCAGCCGCCCAACCGACGCAACGGGAAGCCAATAGTTCCTGCACAATTTCCTCGAATCTTCCAAGGTCTTCGCTAGCAATATCCTCGTGGTCTTGTTTCTTTTTTTCTTTCCACCGCCCCCCTCTCGATTGACACTTTCTTTTCGCTTCAGCAACAGCGTCTGCTGCTTGAACGTTTTGAGCTCCGTTCGAACGGGGCCTCCCTCCTTTTTTCTGAGGTCTTCCGTTCATCCTGTCCGGACGCCCCGGTGTAAATCCAGTTTCGCCAGTTTCGTCATAATCTTCACCAATAGAATCTATCGCGTTCTTTGCAGAATCTAAGGCCCTCGTTCCAGCATCTGCGGCCCAGCGCAATCCCTCCTCTATGGCGTTTCCTATTACGGCCCCGCCTGCGGCACCCAAACCAGCACCCACAGCCGCTCCACCAATCGCTCCACCAACGGTTCCCGGCCCAATAGCAACCACAGTGCCGCCCCCAGCGCCCAACAGGCCGCCGTATACACCCCCAAGCGCACCTCCGTAAATTGCCCCCCAGGTCGTTCCCGTGGTTCCCCTACCATCTGTATCTACCCAATTGGTCCCTGAATTTCTAAATGCGCGATACAAGTTCGGCCCCTCGATTATCTCGGCATCGTCAAGCGGATCCCTGTTCAGCCACCGCCCCGCTCCCGGATCGTAGAACCGATAGCCGTAGTAGTTGAACCCACTGTCCACATCACGCAGCTTCGAGCTGTAGTGGAACGGCAGCAGATCCGCCCACGGACGGCTCGCTGGAAGTCCGGGCGGCTGGTTCTCGATCGGCGTGTTCAGGCCCCATGCCCGCACCTCGCGCCCGAAGGCATCGTATTCATAGCTCGCCACCAGCTGGCCCGTCACATTGCCTTTAGTTGACTTAAACTGATAGTAATGCCGCACATTCCCCATGTGGTCGGCGAGCGGGACGTGCACTTCCGCGCTGCCGGTGCCGTACGAGTAACTCTGCACCGCCCCCGTCTGCAGCCATGCCACGCCCCCGACTCCACCGGCACGCATCCAGTCGCTCCGGGCATACAGGCTGCTCCCCATATCCGGACGCCACACGCACGACCACTTCCGGCTGTGGAATGTGCCATCGGTATTGAGCTTCGCGATCATGATCAGCTTCCAGCCGTCCCATTGATACCCCTCAACCTCGGGCGCGTCAATCCCGCGTGTCACCTTCCGTTCGACCAGTCTGGAGAGGCCGTCGTATTTGAATTCAATCGTCATCGCCGAGAGTTCATTGGGCGGAATCCCCTGCGGATTTGCCGGAGCCATGAAACCGCCGGTCGGCTGGGTCCATGCCGGACGCTCCAGCTTCACGAGGCGGTTCTCCCCATCCCACGTCATCGTCCAGCGGCCATCGAAGCGGAGGTTCCCATCGGCGTCGTAGACTGGCGTCTCATTCGGCAAGCCCAGCCATTGCAGCGCACCGGGTGGGGAAATCACGGTCGGCGTCGCACCTGGAGTCAAAGTCTGCGTCACACTGACAGGCTCCATCGTGTCATCCGCTGCCTGCGGCGTTGGTGAATTCGTAGCCTCCATGTGGTAGTACAGGCCACTCGATGTTGGCTGATAGCTGCTCGTTCCTGTCCCGACCGCCTGTCCGTTGACAATGATCGCCGCAGTGCCCGAGGATCGGCGGCCCGTCACATCGAACGTCCTCTGACGCACCACAGAGCTGTACTGGTTGAGTCCGTTTGGCGTCCATGTCGTCATGCGGGCGAAGCCTGGGCCTTCTCCGAGGCTGGTGCGGTTCCCCATGTCATCGTAGCTGTAGCGGCTCTGTGTCCCGTTGAGTGTCACAGCGCTCGCTCCGTTCTGGACCGTCTTCCACGCGTCCCGGACCTGGCCTTTGCTGTCGTATGTGTAGTTCCACTTGGCATCCGGAGCCTCCGTGCGGGAAACCAGCCTGTCCCCGTTCCACCCGAACTGCGTCGTGCTGATACTGAACGGGGACGGATAGCCCGAATAGTTGATGGTCCCCCCGGCGGCGTGACTGGAGGGCCGCCCCTGAGCATCGCGGTAAACGGTCGAATAAACCGACGGTGGGTAGTACAACCCGGTGTTCGGAGTGACACTGAAACTCTCCTGCGCCGCAGTGCGGGTCACCGCGCCAGTGAAACCACCAGAGTAGATCGAGACGAGGCGGTCTGCAGCCCCGTAGCTGAAGACCACCTGAGGCGAAAGCGTGCTGCTTCCTGCCGTGCTGACAGTTCCCGGGAGCGTCTGTCCCCATGCGGCCTCCATCGTCCACAGCCGCCCCGACGAATCGTAAGCCCGGCTCAGATGCCGCCCGCCCGCCACCAGCACTGCTGAATCAGAAGCCGAATCCACCGTCGTTTCTGTCAGCGGGGAACCATCGAACCGGTAGTCCATCCTTGTCACTCCCGTACCATCCGTGCGGTAGCGAACCCTGCCGGACCTGTCGTAAGAGAAAGCTACGCTTGGGGTACCGTCATCCATCGGCGTGCCTTCACTATCTAGGGTGCCGTCATTGTACGCGATACCGGTGAGCTGCCTCGCATAATTCCAAGTGTAAGTCGCAGTTCCCCTGAGACCATTCCCCGAATTCATGCGCGCCCACTTCCGAGTCTGAA
>CANHUG010000407.1 GCA_947462995.1 Verrucomicrobiales bacterium
GCCGCGCCACCGCACTCGTGCCCTCCGGCGTCCAGTCATTCATCTGTGATCCACTGTCCGTGAACTTCGCCACCGCCACATTCCCGGCCACCTTTCCCTCCAGCGCCGCCCCGAAACTCAACTCCGGACCAAACGTGCCATAGAACCCCGCCGGCACCAGCGGCTCCCATCCGTCCGACACCTTGTACCCGCCACCGATGCTGTACTTGTAAGCCACCCGCGCGTTGTCCTCGGCTAACTTCTCCCCACCCGGCAGCCGCTTCAGATCATCCGTAAACGCCCGCTCGCCCTCCATGTTCCGATGCCCCGCCAGCACAAATAGCGTCACCTTGCTCCCCTTCTCGTACGGCCACACCTTCAACGGCCGCGGCGTCCCCACCGGCATCCCGATCGCCCTCAGATACGCATCCGCATAATTCACCCCATGCTCCAGCTGCCCCAGCGTACCGTAATGATAGTGCAGCCCCTCGCCGCCGCCGATCTCCACCGCGTCATGTGACGTCGGCACATAATCCGCCAGCGGATCCGCATCGGTCACCGCCCGCTGCCCGGTCCGGATCGCATTCATGTTCTCCCGGTTATCCATCCCCCACACCGTCTTCGTGCAAAGCTCACCCACGTAAAACCTCAACCCCGGCAACCCAAGATCCCGCCGCCAGCTCGCCACAAAACGCTTCAGATTCTCCCCATAAGCCGGCCGGAACTTTTCATCAAACATGTCGTTCTCCCCCTGATGCCACATGAATCCCTCCACCCGGTACGGCACCTTCCGCTTCTCCAGATCCGCCAGCGACGCCCGCACCAGCTCCAATGCTAACGGATACAGCTTGAAACCCGTCGGCTCATCCGGATTCCAATCCCCGCCCAGCGTCGTCCCGCCCGCTGCACACTTGATGATCGCCACCGGCGCTCCCGTCTCCTGCCCCACCCGACGCGCAAAACTCAGCTCCGGCCCCACCACCCCACCAACCGGCTGCAGCGCCACCCATCCCTTCGACTCCTCCTTCTCCTCGCGCCCCAGATTGTACGAAAACATCACCTTCTCCTGCGGCGCATCCAGTCCCGCAAACGGCGGAAACTTCCCGACATCCTTCGCCTTCGAATCCGACCCTACCATGTTCGACTGCCCGGCAAAAATGAACACCCTCACCGTCTTTGCATCCGCATCACCAGCCGCACTCGAACGCACCGCCGGCAGGACCAGCAGCAACCCAACAATCAAACGCAGGCTTTTCATAGATTCACCCATCTTCTCCCCATTTCCCCCCTCCCGCACAATCCAATTCACTCAACCCGCTGCACCTCTTTCCACCCCACCCCACCCCGCTCGTCACCCTTCCCCATCCTTCAATCGCACCAACTCCGGCGTCTCCGTCGACGCCTCGATCTCCGCAATCGTGTCGCGCACGCACTTCGCCTTCCTCCGCATCAACTCCCGCGGGAAATCCTTCTCATCATTCGCAAAGTAGTCGGCAATCTTCCTCAGCTCCGGAATCACCGCCTTCGCATGCGTCCCGTAAGTCAGCAGCACCTTCATCAAGACCGGCGTCCGCTCCTGACTATCCCACGGATTCTGCTCCCGCGTGTACTGCACACAAACGCCTATCCCCTCCGCAATCCGGTGCTTCGCCAGCAACCGCAATCCCTCCACCCGGATCGAATCCGCAAACATCTCCCCGCTCGGCGCAGGCACCGCAATCGCCTCGTAAATCGCCGGCAGCAGCGGCCGGATCTCCTCAGTCGACAGGTTCCGGTACACCGACCCGATCGCCCCGCGCGCCCGACCATCCTGATTTTTCAACCCAGCCCGCACCGCCTTGTACAATGCCTCGCGGTCCACCCCGGCCAGCGACCGGCTCAGCATGCCGTCCCCATGCTCCCCATTCGTATCGAATAACGCAAACGACAGATACCGCTGCTGCATCCCGCGCGGATCCTTCTCCGCATCCACCTGCGCCAGCAGTTCCAGGAGTTGCGGCACCGCCCCAGCCGCAGGCTTCCCAATCGCCGCAAGCGCCTCCGCCGCCTGGATCCGCAGCCACAGATCGTCCTCACTCAACAGCTTCCTCAATCCCTCCACGCCCGCCGCACCCCGCCCGCCCAGCGCCGACAACGCCTCACAAGCCCCGTAACGCATCTCCAGACCCGGACCCTCCAGCATCTTCACCAACCCATCCACCGGCATATCCTTCCGCCGCCCCACCGCCTTCGCCGCCCGTTCCCGCACCACCGGCGACCAACTCCCTAGCCGCTTCATCAATTCTTCGTTGTTCAGCGCCTCGTACACACCATAACGATCACGATCACTCCATCCCCGCCCGTCTTTAACCAGCGCCTCCGCCCCGTCAGAATCCAACTGCGGCACCCCGCCCGGCCGCTTCCCCGTCAGATAGATCTTCTTCAGCGGCATCGCATACGCGAGCAGATAACCACCCGTCGCGTCCCAACCAGCATAACTGTCCCGCTCCGTCTCCGGCGGTCCCTGATGCGGAAACGCCCCGTCCCACCGCCGCGCCAGATCACCATACCATCCCCCGAACTCCCGCATCCACGCTCCCGCCGCCATCGGCCCCGACTGCACCACCCCAGGCATCGCCCACAGCATATTGAAGAAATTCCCCGTGTGCCCCGTGTCCCGTTCCGCCCCGTGCGACGCCACACTCATCCGCGAAAAGAATTCCGCACCCTTCGTCTCGCCTAGCAGGTTAAACAGCACCGCCGCCATCCCGCACTTCCCGTTGTCGTCATGATTCTGAATCCACGGGTGGTGATCCCCATACGGTATCGCCCCCTTCCCGATGTAAAACCGCAGCAGCCTGGCACTCAACTCAATCGCCCGCCCCACCTCCGGATCCTTCACCCCGGCCTCCCGCGCCAGCACCAGCCCGATCGTCAGCGGCAACCCCGGCGAATTCATCATCCCATACCCGCCCAGACGGCCATCGCCCTTCGCAAACCCGTGCCCCCACGATCCCACCGCACTCTGACCCTTCGCCGCCTCCAGCGCCAATCGCCTCAACCCCGGCAGCATCGTCTCATCACCCGTCGCCAGCACATACTCCCCCACCAGAATCATCACATAACCATAGTACCACGTCTGCATCGATCTAACCTTGAACCCCGCCGCCCACTCCACCTCCCGCTTCACCAGCGGAAGATATTCAGCCTCACCGCTCGCCAGCAGCGCCAGCGCATTCAGCGATCGCTCGATCGGATCCTTCTTCTCAGCCTCCCCCGCCCTCGCCGCCAACGCCCGGCATCCCTGCTCGAGCAATCGCTTCGACTTCTCACACCCGAACGGAGCCGTCGCCCCATAACTCCCCAGCACCGGCAACTTCAAAACCACCTCCTCACTCTTCCCATCACGCCAGCGCGTCACGGCCAACTTCCCGCCACCATCCACCGTCTCCGCCACCGTAATCGCCTTCCCCAACTCCATCCTAGGGTCCACCGAAAACACCTTGCCCCCAACCCCGAGAATCACATCCCCAACCTTCATCAACCCATCCGACGGCGATCCCTTCGCAACCTCCGTCACCGCAATCTGCCGCGCGTCCGTCGTCGCCATCCCCGCACAGTACATCCACCCGCGCATCCCCGTCGGACCCAGATTCCAATCATGCTCGGCCCGCGCCGGAATCGCCTCGCCCTTCGTAAAGTCAGGATTCTTCCCCTTCTCCGCAGCCAGCACCACCTGCGGCGCCGCACTCAGAATCGTTAGTATGGATGCAAGGATCAGCTGCTTCATCGGTTTGTCTTCGTGCTCTGTTGAAATGCCA
>CANHUG010000408.1 GCA_947462995.1 Verrucomicrobiales bacterium
CACCCGCGGTCCCCCCGCCGCCCCTCGCCTTCGCCTTCAACGAGGGCGGAGCCGCCCAACTCCCCGATAACCTCATGGGCTCGGGCCTCAGCCGCGACCCGGTCAGCGGCAGCCTCACCATCCAATCCTCAGAACCATGGCAGACCCCCACATTCCCGGAAGTGTGGATCACCAAATCCCAGAAGGGCTCCGTCGTCCGCATCCACTCCCCAGGCGACCGGCGCGCCACACTCGCCGCTGAATACCTGACCGCCCCACAGGCCGTCCACACTTCCCCCAACGCTCCCTACCCATGGCGCGATGGCTTCTCCCCTTTCCCCACCGCAGTCGCCGTCGACCCATGGGGCGAATGCTGGATCGCCAACACAGGCGACAATGTCATCATCAATGGTTTAAGAATGGGCAGCGTCACCCGCATCGGTCTCGCCCTCGGCGGCACCCGCTGCCGCAGCGACGGTTCCCCCGACCCCTCCGGCACCTTCCTCAAACCGCCATTCAATTACCTCAGCCCTAGCGTCACCGACCGCGATGGCGACGGTCTCCTCCGCACGTCCTTCGGCCCCAACCCGCTCCCATGGCCAGGCAAAAACGACGTCATCAACCTCGACGGTTCCGTCAACGATGCCATCGACGAACTCATCACAGGCTACGTCCGCATCCCCACCGCTGAGGTCGCCTCTCTCACCTTCCACAATGGCTTCCTCTGGGCCGGCAGCCCGGCACTCAATGCATGGTGCCTCATCAACCCCGCCACCGCACGCCCAGTCCCCCCACCCGTCCGCACCGCCGGCGCCGAAGCAGGCATCGCCAGCCCCCGCAAGGACTTCTTCTGGACTCTCGGCAACGGGCGCTCCTCCCTCCACGTCTTCGATCCAGTTCGGCCGAATCTCCCAGTCTTCAAAACATCCCTCGATCCCACCCTCGGTCCCGCCGCCTCCCACGGCTCAGCCATCGCTCCATGGATCAATCCCAATCCCGACACCCACGGCATCTGGATCGCTTCCCGTCACCCCGATCTCCCCAACGAACTCTCACTGGCCACACCCTCTCCAAACATCATCTCCCGCCTCGTCCTCAAGGACGCCAATGTGCTCTCCGCCGGCATCACCGCCCTCACGCAACTCACCCCGATTCCCGGACCCCAGAACTCTCTCGTCGCCCTCACCGAATCCTCCCTCCCCGAGAACCCGAACCCAGCCTCCATTCCCGCCGCCAATGGCTCGCTCTGGCTCGCCAATCCGGACAGAAACTCGGCCCGATTCATCCCCATCCCCGGCAACCCGGATGTCCCCGGCCCCTTCAACCACGGCCTCATCGGTCTCGCCCAGGGCCGCAACCGTGACCTCTGGCTCGCAGACTTCCTCGGCCACCGCGCCCTCCGCCTCGACGTCTCCGGAAATCTAACAGACGCCCTCCCCCTGTACTCGAAAATCGATCTCGCAGAAGCCGCCGCCGCAGCAGCCAGCACCGGATCCGACGATCCTTTCCACCTCCTCGCAGGACCATGGACCACAGGCGACCTGACAGGCCTCAACCCTTCGTCCCAACGCAATTCCGCCGTCCTCGTCATCACCGCCGATGCCCGCCACCCGGATTTCCAATGGCAATCGGTCACATGGAAGGGCCAGAACCTCGCGCCCGGCAGCATCTCCGCCCTCGCCCGCGCCAGCAACAACCCGCTCGCCCCGCCAACCCCGCTCCACCGCATCTCCCCCGGCCAGCCCCTCAAAGGAACCATCGGACGATTCCTCCAGATCTACCTAACTCTCTCCCATCCCATCGGCTCCCCTCCTCCCTCCCTCTCCTCACTCACCGCCCGCTGACTCCACCCTAACATCCCACCTCAGTACGGGGCTTCATCCATGAATCCCTATGCCACATCGGCAATCACCACTGCCATTCTTTGCTTCTTCTTTAAGTAATAGCCAATACACGCAAAATTGCAGAGTGACATTACCGCAAAGACACGCACTGCACGCAATCTTTCGAAACTCACCGGTAACCACTGAATCCATTCCACAGAAAATCTGCAGATTTTTCCAATCAGCCACGCCCGCGACTCCGCTTCCTCATGCAGAAACCCCATGACAACTGCGTGGCCGACCCCAACCCAAACGACTCATGGCACCGCTGGATCGCCGAATGCGGCGACGCCTTCCTGCTCTACGCCAGACAACGCGCCAGATCCGAAGAGGACGCCCGCGACCTCGTCCAGGACGCCGTCACCGAATCATGGCAACGCTCCCACGGCAACGTCCCCGATAAAGCCCTCGTCTTCGCCACCATCCGCCGCCGCGCCATCGACCTCGCACGCGCCACCGACAGCCGCGCTCGCCGCGAAACCCAATCCGCACTCGCCCACCCCTCATGGTTCGAACCGGACTTCGCCGCCTCCGACACCCGCGACACCATCGCCGCCGCCCTCCGCGATCTCCCCGATGATCAGCGCGAAGTCGTCAGTCTCCGCCTCTGGGGCGGTCTCTCCTTCCCCGAAATCGCCGCCGTCACCGGCGTCCCCGCTCCCACCGCCGCCTCCCGCTACCGAGCCGCCATCGAACGTCTCCGCCTCGCCCTCAGCCCCATCTTCGCATGAATGATCCCTTCGACGACTTCGAAGCCCGGCTCCGCTCCACCAAACCAGCCGCGCTCCCACCGGAACTCAAAGCCCGGCTCGCCTCCCCACCGGCCCTCCCTAACCGCCGCCGCCTCATCATCCCGTTCTTCACCTCCCTCTCAGCCCTCTCCGCCGCCGCCGCCGCATGGATCGTCTCCACCCACCACCACACCCCTCCAACCCCCACGGACTCCAACCGCCCGCTCGTCGCCGAAAGCCGCGAATCCCGCGTCACCAACCTCCGCCCGGTCGGCGTCGTCTCCGACAACTACCAGCGGCTCTGGAGGCTCGTCGAGGTCGCATGGGTCGACGCCGATTCCCTCGTCTCCTCCCCCGATTCCCTAGCCGTCATCTCCCACGAACACCACCGCGCCATCGTCCCAGTCGCCATCACCTTCGAATAACCACACCAACACCACGCCAAACCAACCCACCCATCCTGACATGAAACCCCTCATCCTCGCCCTCTTCGCAGGCTCCTCCCTCGCCGCTCTCGCCCAGCCACCACGCATCATCGACCTCGGTGATGGCTCCAAAGTCGAAATCGACAACGGCCGCGTCAAGGTCACCGGCAATTCCACCTCCGGCGGCAGCATCTCCACTTCCTCCTCCAGCCGCACCGACTCCAACGGCAACACCATCACCACCGTCACCAGCGAACACAACGGCCAGCGCACCACCCGCACCATCGTCACCGACAAAAACGGCCGCGTCACCATCGACGGCGCCGAACCTCCCGCCTCACCAGACCAACCCGACAACGCCCCCACACCAGACGGCGCCCCCGACCAAGGCGGCTGGCTCGGCGTCCACTCCGTCCCGCTCCCCGACGCCCTCCGCGACCAACTCGACATCCCCCCGGACAAGGGCATCCTCATCGAATTTGTCGCCGCCAACGGCCCCGCCGCCAACGCCGGCCTCCATCCCAACGACATCATCCTCTCCCTCAATAACAAACCCGTCAGCGATGTCGCCGACTTCAAGGCCCGCCTCATATCCCTCCCCGCAGGCACCTCCATCTCCATGGACTTTCTCCGCAAAGGCAAATCCCTGCCCATCAAAGCCACCCTCGGCTTCCCGCGCGCCCTCACCACCAGCCACAGCCAGACAGACATCTACTTCTCCCTCACTTCCCTCCAGG
>CANHUG010000409.1 GCA_947462995.1 Verrucomicrobiales bacterium
CCCTTCCGGGAGTTGGTTAGTGAGTTGGAGGGCTGGAGTGGCCCTTGGGGCTCACTTGTAGCTGGCCTGGGCGCCTTTGACGTCGCGCTTTTTGACCCAAGGCATGAGGGAGCGGAGTTTTTCGCCGGTCTTTTCGATCGGGTGTTTTTCGCCGTCCTTGAGGAGCTTGTTGTAGGTCTTGTAGCCGCCTTCGTATTCTTTGATCCAGCCTTTGGCGAATTTGCCGGTCTGGATGTCCTTGAGGGCGGCCTTCATGCGCTTCTTGACGGAGGCGTCGATGATTTTTGGTCCGACGGTGACATCGCCCCATTTAGCGGTTTCCGAGATGGAGAAGCGCATGCCTGCGATGCCGGCCTCGTTCATGAGGTCGACGATGAGTTTGAGTTCGTGGAGGCACTCGAAGTAGGCCATTTCGGGGCTGTAGCCTGCTTCGACGAGGACTTCGAAGCCTGCCTGGACGAGAGCGGAAGCGCCGCCGCAGAGAACGGCTTGTTCGCCGAAGAGGTCGGTTTCGGTTTCTTCCTTGAAGTCTGTTTCGATGACACCGGCGCGGGTACCGCCGACGCCTTTGGCCCATGCGAGGGCGATTTTCTTGGCTTCTTTACCGCCTTGGTGGACGGCGATGAGTGCTGGGACGCCTTTCCCTTCGGTGAACTGACGGCGGACGATGTGGCCCGGGCCTTTGGGGGCGCACATGATGACGTTGACGTTCGCTGGTGGGACGATGGTTTTGAAGTGGATGGCGAAGCCGTGGCTGAAGAGGAGCGTCTTGCCTTTAGTGAGGTTAGGCTCGATGTCTTTTTCGTAGACGGCTGGGATTTTGGTGTCGGGGACGCCGACGAAGATGACGTCGGCTTTTTTGACGGCTTCGGCGGTGTCGACGACTTCGAAGCCGTATTCTTTGGCGACGGGGATGGATTTGCTGCCCTTGTAGAGACCGATGATGACGTGGACGCCGCTTTCCTTGAGGTTGAGGGCGTGGGCGTGGCCTTGGGAACCGAAGCCGATGACGGCGCAGGTTTTGCCTTTGAACACGCCGAGGTCGGCGTCTTTGTCCGTGTAAACTTTAGCTGGCATGATGGGGGTGGGGGTCGTTGGGTAGTTGGGAGTGTGTTGTCAGGAAACGAGTTCTTCTGGGGCGTCGTCGACGCGCGGGAGGGCGATGCGGCCTGTGCGTGTGAGGTCGAGGATGCCGAAGTTGTCCATGAGGGCGATGAACTTGGTGATTTTGGCGTTATCGCCGGTGAGTTCGATGGTGACGACGCTGCGGCCGACGTCGATGATTTTGGCGCGGAAGATCTGGCAGAGTTCGATGACTTCGGCGCGGGATTCGCGATCGACCCTGACCTGGAGGAGGACGAGTTCGCGGTCGACGTAATCGCCTTCGCGGAAGTCGATGACCTGGATGACGTCGATGAGTTTATCGAGTTGTTTGATGATCTGGTTGAGGACGTTTTCCTTTTCGCGGACGACGATGGTCATGCGGCTGACCTTGGCGTCGTGGCTTGGGCCGACGTTGAGGGTGTGGATATTGTAGCCGCGTCCACTGAACATGCCTGCCACGCGGGCGAGGACGCCGAATTTGTTTTCGACGAGAACGGAGATAGTGTGGAGAGTCATAGGGAGACGAGACCAGTGGCTGCCTGGCAGACCGGAAAAAGAGCGGCGAGTCTCAATCCGACCGGGCGGCGGGTCAAAGGGAATTTACGGGGCCTTGGCTGGTGGGGTGAGGGGGGAGTCAGCGGGGGGTGGAGGGGTTAGGGAACTGCTGATTGAAGAGGGTTTTGAAGGTATTTTCCCCGGTGACGGGGGCGTTTTCGTTGACGAGGGCGGGGAGGATGCTGGTCCACCATGAGTCGTAGGCGGCGGCGAGTTCCTTGACGACATCGGGGTGGGAGGTGGCGACGTTGGATTGTTCGCCGGGGTCAGTGGAGAGGTCGAAGAGTTGCCAGCCGGGTGTTTTTGGGGCGGTGCTGACGATTTTCCAGCGGGAGTTGCGGATGGCGCAGTTGTGGAATTTGGAGTCGGCGGCTTTCCCGCGGGGCCAGCGGCCGACGTGGGTGACGAGGGTACGGTCGGGCCATGGGGCGGCGGGGTTTTCGAGGAGCGGGACGAGCGAGCGGCCTTCGATTTGTTTTTGGGCGGCAGGGGAGAGGGGGGCGGCGGCGATGGCGGCGAGGGTGGGGAAGACGTCGAGGTGTGCGGCTGGGGCGGAGATATCGGCTGGGGAGATGGCGCCGGGCCAGCGCCAGAACGAGGCGGCGCGGACACCGCCCTGCCATGGGGAGCCTTTGGTGCCGCGGAGGCCTCCGGAGTGGGTGGAGATGCCTGCGGTGCCACCGTTGTCGTTCATGAAGAGGACGAGGGTATTGCGTTCGAGACTGTGGTCGGCGAGCCACTGGAGGAGACGGCCGGTGTTGTCGTCGATGTTGGCGATCATGCCGAAGAATTTGGCGGCTTGAGTGGGGACCTTGTCTTTGTAGCGGGCCTCGTCTTCGGGGCGGACGTGGAGGGGGCCGTGGGGTGCGTTGGTGGCGATGTGGGCGAAGAAAGGCTGGGAGGGAGGGATGGATTCCATCCATTTCATGGCGGTGGAGAAGAAGACATCGGTGCAGTAGCCGGAGGTCTTTTCGAACGTGCCGTTGTGGAGGATGAAGGGATTGAAGTAGGAATTGCCGGGGGCGTCACCGCAGGAGCCTGGGTAGGATTGGCCGATGCCGCCGGCGCCGTGGAAGAAGGATTCGGAGTAGCCTCGTTTGGCGGGCCAGTAGTCGGGTTGGTCACCGAGGTGCCATTTGCCGAAGATGCCTGTGGCGTAGCCTGCGGCTTTGAGGGAGTCGGCGAGGGTGACGGCGTCGGGGGCGAGCCGTTCGCGTTCCTCGATGGTGTGGGTGATGCCGTTGCGGAATTCGTGGCGGCCGGTGAGGAGGGCGGAGCGTGTGGGGGCGCAGGTGGGGCTGACCTGGAAGTCGGTGAAGC
The DNA here is from genome assembly GCA_947462995.1 of Verrucomicrobiales bacterium. GTDB lineage: Bacteria > Verrucomicrobiota > Verrucomicrobiia > Verrucomicrobiales > V1-33 > V1-33. The sequence goes on from CANHUG010000409.1 coordinate 2,980, forward strand.
GAGCGCCTTCGCGGTGGAGTCGGTCGAGGTTAGGGGTTTTGAGGATGGGATTGCCGTGGCAGGAGAGGTCGGCCCAGCCCTGGTCGTCGGTGATGATGAGGATGATGTTGGGGCGGCGGCCGGCGAGCGGGGCGGCTGCGGAGAGGGAGGCCGGGGCGGCGAGGAAGAGGACGAGGGAGAGGAAGCGCAGCATGCCTTGAGACTAGGCGGCAGGCGTGGGGGTGCGTGGGGCCGCAAACGCGGCTGGGGGATGAGTCAGGGGGGAGAGGTGGTGGTGGCGGTGGGGAGGAAGGGTAGCCATGCGTCGCGTTCGCGGGGGCGGCCGACGACGAGGAAGCCGCCGGAGGGGGCGAGTTGGGCCATGAGGTTGCGGAACGCTTCCGGGGACGTGATGGGCTGGACGTTGCGATGGGAGCTGTCGCTGACGTGGAGGATGGAGTCGCCTTGGTGGATGGAGGAGGCGAGAGGGGAGGCAGGGTCGACGGAATCGACGTGGACGCCGATGAGTTCTTCGAGGCCGAGGAGATTGCGTTCGTAGCGGCGGAGGGGTCGGACGGAGAGGCCGAGGACGGAGAGCGGTTCGCCGGGGGAGTCTTTGGGGAGGGCCTTGTCGAAGTCGGCTACGGGGAGGGAGGTTTTGATGATTTCGGCGCCGCGGCGGACCGTCATGGTGATGGTGCTGCCGACTGGGTGGTTGCGGACGGCGCGGCGGTATTCGCCGGTGGAGGTGACGCGGAGATTGTCGAGGGCCTCGATGATGTCGTCTTTGCGGA
>CANHUG010000410.1 GCA_947462995.1 Verrucomicrobiales bacterium
GTGCCGTCCGGGAACGTCCATGTGGCGGTGGCGGTGTAGGCGGCGGCGGGTCTTGGGGCGGAGGTGCTGGAGGCGAGGGTGCCGTCGGGAGAGAAGTCGATGGCGTGGAGGGTGGGGATGGAGGCGGAGGGGCCTCGGAAGAAGATGCGGTTGGTGGAGGGGTGGAGGGAAGGGGCGGAGAAGCCTTCGGGGGTGGTGATGGAGCTGAGAGGCGCGCCAGAGGATTTCAGGTAAGTGCGGAGTTGGCCGTCGAAGGCCCCGAGGATGTTGCCGGAGGTGAAGATTTTGGAGACGGGTGAAGTGGTGGAGGTTAGGACGGAGCGGTTGGTGCCGTCGAGGTTCCAGCGGATGATGTTCCGGGCTTCTGCGGCGAAGATGCCGGAGTCATCGATGCAGAGGGCGGTGGCTGCGGCCGTCATGGGGAGTGGGGAGAGCCACTGGAGGGAGGTTAGGTCGAAGCGTTCGATGCGGAAAGGATCCGCGAAGGCGAAGCAGTAGAAGCGTGAGGATCTGCTGGAGATGTAGAGGAAGGTGCCGCCGGCGGCCGGGGTGGTGGCGGTGATCACGGTGCCGGCAGTGCTTCCTGAGGAATTGAGGGCAACGACTCTGAAGCTGTAGCTGGTGCCTGCGGTGAGGCTGGTGATGACGGTGGACGTGGAATTGAAGGGGAGGGTCCGGGCGGTGGCCCATGGGACGACAGGACCGGTTGCTGGCCGGAATTCGACGATGAAGGAGTCCTCGTTGAATGAGTTATCGGACCATGAGAGGGAGAGTTGCTGGTGGGAGATGTCCGAGGCGGCGAGGTTTGATGGAGCGGGAGGTGCGGAGGCGGCGGGGAGCGTCTGAGCGGAGAGAGCGGAGGAGAGGTCGCCGTCGGTGGTGTCGTTGAAGGCCTGGATGCGATAGAGGTAGGTGGTGGCGGGAGAGACGTTGGAGTCGGTGAAGCTAGTGGTGTTGGCGTCGACGACGAAGGAGGTTGAGGGGCCGGAGGGGCTGAGGGAGCGGAAGATGCGGAAGCCTGATTCGTTGGTGGCGTTATCGGACCATGAGAGGGTGATGGAGTTGTGGAATCGGCGGATGGCGGTCAGGTTATAGGGTTCGCCGATGGGTTCTTCGTCGGAGGCGAGGGTTTTTGAGGTGGTGATGGCGGAGGGGTTCGAGCGGAGGTCATCGCCGATCGCGACGATGCGGATCTCGAAGAGGGAGTTGCTGTTGAGATTGGTGATGGTGGCGGAGGTGTTGCCTGCGGGCTGGATGGGGAGACGGGTCCACTGAGCGTCTGGGGTTGCGGGGCGGAATTCGATTTGGAAGCCGGTGGAGTTATCCGAGGTGTCGGCCCATGTGAGGGAGATGGAGTGCGGGGTGCGTGAGCTGACGACTGGCTGGGTGGGAGGGGCGGGTTTGGCTGGGGATTGGTAGAGCGGGTTGAAGTTTGGATCTGTGAGGGTGAAGCGCGGGGTGCCCTCGGCGAGGGTGAGGAGGAGGAAGCCGGAGTCCGAGGGGAAGATACGGAATGGGGTGCCTCTGAAGGTGCGGGAGGCAGGGTCTGGAGTGAGGGCTGTGGTGCGCGAGAGCTGGAGACGAGTATTGCCGGTGGCTTGGTGGATAGAGAGGAGGTTATTGGCGACCCAGAGAGCGTCGGTGAAGGGGGTGACGGATCTTGCAGGCAGGCCTAAGGAACCGATGGTGAAGACTTGTCCGCTGCCGAGGACGAGCGTGGTGCCGTCCGGGTTTTGCCTGAGGGGCGGCATCAGCGGGTTCTCAGTGGAGCTAAAGGAGTAGACGGTGGATGCTGACTGGAGTTGACCGGATGGGGTGAGGATCAGGGAGGTGATCTCGTCAGTTGGTGGGAACGAATCCAGGCGAGAGAGCGAATGGAGGCGACGAGCGTCTTTGTTCCATGAGGTGGCGATTGGTCTGGTGGTGAACTGGCCGAGTCTGGTGCCGGCATTGTTGTAGATTTCGGAGCCGATGATGACGAAGGGATCGGCGGCGGTCATGGAGGTGGCGTTAGGCGAGGCGGAGGCGAAGGGCTGCTCTGCGGGTGACGCGGCGGAGGCGTCGAAGAAGGTGGTGACGCCGTTTTCGTAGTTGAGGTAGACGCGGCTGTCGGCGGTTGAGTGGGAGATGAATAGAGGGGTGTTTTTGAGAGGGATGGTGGGCAGGAAGTCTCTTGTGGCCCGGGACCAGCGGAAGATGGACAGGTGGAGCCTGCTGAGGAGCCAGACGACGCCATCAGGGGTGGCGAGGGAGGAATCCGGCGTGAATGGGAGATTTCGTGGGTTTACGGAGAGGTCTGGAGCGTTGAGGTTGAGACTCTGGAGCGGGATGGATTCGGCGCGGAGGCCACGAGGGGAGACGGGGTCGAGGGAGAAGACGACGGCATCATCTGAGTGGAGAGTGAGGCGGACCCCGTGAGTGGAGGAGAGCGAAGCGGAGCCGGATTCTGTGAGGCCTGAGCTGTATGCGGTGAGACGGCCGGGTCGGAGGATGATAGGGATGTTTGAGCCATGGAATGCCATGTCGGTGAAGGCAGGCGTCATGTTGGTGACGATGGGGGTGCGGGGTGCGGTGAGGTAGACGTTGCCGAGATTGTCTGCCAGTCTGGTGCCATCCGGGAAGAAGAAGAAGCGGAGGGGTTGGAACTCGTCCGGGAAGATGATAGGATAATGCCTTGTGCTGGAGGAAAGACTGCCATCGGGTGCGAAGGTGAGAAGCTGCACACCGGGAATGGCGCGGCTGGCCGGGTTGATGATGAGCCTGAGGCGAGCGGGGTCGAAGGTTGTGGCATCGGTGCCCGAGGGGCTGTAGTCTGTTCCAGCTTCAGGGATCGCGAGTCCGGGGGTTTTGCTGAAGGTGAACCATCTGTTGAAACCGACCAGAGCGGCGATTCGATCTCTGATGGCGGAGAGGAAACTGACTGGGCTGGAGCAGATGGCGAAGACGGTTCTGGCGGAGCCGTCGAGCTGGTAGCGGATGATGCTGGAGTCTTCGCCGGTGTAGATACCGGAGTCATCGACCCAGAGTGCGGATGGGCGGCCAATGAGAGGGATGGGAGCGAGCCATGATCTGGCGGCGAGGTCGTAGCGCTCGATGCGAGGGGGAGTGGAGATGGCGAAGTAGTGGATGTCGTCCGAGCGCATGGCGGCGGCGAGGGAAGATCCGCCGATGGAGGAGGTGAGGACATCGATGCTGCGAGTGGGGGAGCTTCCGGAGCTGTTGTAGGCCCTTGCTCTGAAGGAGTATCTGGTGAGAGGGTTGAGTCCGGAGATGACGGTTGACCAGATGTTGGGACGGAGTTCTACGACGGCGGTCCATGCGGATGGGGGGAAGGTGGATTGTTCGATGACGACGGCGTCGTGTGTATAGCCGTCGGCGATGAACTTGAGACGCACGGAGGAGGCGGTGATCTCCGACGCGGTGAGGCTAATTGGGGCGAACGGTGGGGGCATGGTGAGGCGGGTGCTTGCGGAGATCTGGTTGGAGAGATCGCCGTAGCGGTCGCCGTTGATGGCCTGGATGCGGTAGTAGTAGGTTGCGCCAGGGGTGAGGCCGGAGTCTTTGAAGGAAGTGGAGTTGGGTGGGGCGCTGAGAGTGGTGACTGGGCCGTCAGGTGAGGAGGAGCGGTGGATGAGGAAGGCGGATTCGTTGCTGACGAGGTCGGACCATCCGATGGTGATGCTGGTGTTGAGGATCTGTTCGATGGCGAGATTGTAGGGTTCGCCGAGAGGTTCGTCCGGGGAGGCGA
>CANHUG010000411.1 GCA_947462995.1 Verrucomicrobiales bacterium
CCTCATCGAACCATCCAACCACGTCGGCGGCCTCACCACCGGCGGCCTCGGTGCCACCGACATCGGCAACAAAGCCGCCATCGGCGGCATCGCCCGCGAATTCTACGAACGCGTCTTCAAGTTCTACGAATCCCCCGACGCATGGCACCTCGAAGAACGCGCCGCCTACCTCAAAGCCCATCGCGGCGGCCCAGACCCGCTCGCCGCCGCCACCGGCCGCGAAACCCTCTGGTTCTTCGAACCCCACGCCGCCTCCGCCATCTTCACCTCCATGCTCAAAGATGCCGGCATCTCCGTCGATCTCAACGAGCCCCTCGCCTCCGTCACCATGGACGGCCAGCGCCTCGTCTCCCTCAAAACCTCCACCGGCAACGTCTGGAACGCATCCGTCTTCCTCGACTGCACCTACGAAGGCGACCTCATGGCCAAAGCCGGCGTCGCCTCCCACATCGGCCGCGAGGCCAACTCCGTCTACTCCGAAAAACTCAACGGCATCCGCCCCGAAACCGCCAAACACCAGTTCACCGTCCCAGTCGACCCCTTCCTCCGCCCCGGCGACGCCTCCAGCGGTCTCCTCCCCTTCATCGAACCCGGCGACCTCGGCGAACCAGGCGCAGGCGACCTCTCGGTCCAGGCCTACAACTTCCGGCTCTGCATGACCCGCGACCCACGCAACCGCCGCCCATGGGAAGCCCCGGAAAACTACAACCCCGCCCAGTTCGAACTCCTCGCTCGCTACATCGAAGCCCGCGCCGCCGCCGGTAAACCTCTCGACGCCGGCCAGCTCTTCCACCCGCTCCCGATGCCCAATCACAAAACCGATACCAACAACAACGGGGGCTTCTCCACGGACTTCATCGGCGGCAGCGACCAATGGCCAGAAGCCTCCTACGCCGAACGCACCGCCATCTTCAAAGAACACGAACGCTACACCCGCGGCTTCTTCTACTTCCTCGCCACCAATCCCCGCGTCCCCGAAAAACTCCGCGCCGAAGTCTCCTCATGGGGCCTCACCAAAGACGAATGGCCCGAAACCTCAGGCTGGCCACCCCAACTCTACGTCCGCGAAGCCCGCCGCATGATCTCCGATTACGTCATGTCCGAACACGACTGCCGCGGCACCCGCAAAGCACCAGACGCCGTCGGCCTCGGCGCCTACAACATGGACAGCCACAACTGCCGCCGCATCGTCCGCAACGGCCTCGCCCACAACGAAGGCGACGTTCAGGAACCCGTCAAACCCTACCCCGTCAGCTGGCGCTCCCTCATCCCCAAATCCACCGAGTGCTCCAACCTCGCCGTCCCCGTCTGCCTCGCCGCTTCCCACATGGCCTACGGCAGCATCCGCATGGAACCAGTCTTCATGATCCTCGCCCAGTCCGCCGCCACCGCCGCCTGCCTCGCCATCGACGCCAAATCCTCTCTCCACCAGCTCCCCTACGACTCCCTCCGCACCCGACTCATCGCCGACGGCCAGATCCTCGAGTTCGGTCAACTCCCGCCCTCCCGCTGACCCTCCCACTACTCCTCCACCACTTCACCTCCCCACTCATACCCCAGGCGCGTCTTTCAGCTTGCACGCACCGCCGCCCGGCGCTTCTTTCCCAACCGTGTAGCGGTCGTTCTGCGCCCGCCCCCTCTCCCTTCTTCTTCCTTCAACCGATTTCCGCATGACCATCCGCAAGCTCTCCCTGCTCTCCGCCGTCGCTGCCCTGGCCGCCGGTTCCCTCTCCGCCCCTGCGCAGTCCACCGACATGAAAGTCGGCATCGTCGACATGAAGCGGGTCTTCCAGGAATACTTCAAAACCAAGGACGCTGAAAAGAAGGTCAACGAAGACAAATCCAAGGCCAAAAAGGAACTCGACGACCGCAGCACCAAATACCGCGACCTCATCTCCAAGTGGAATGAGTCCCAGAAGCTCCTCCAAGACAAGCTCGTCAACGAAGAGCTGAAACAGCAGAAAGCCAAGGAAGCTCAGGAAATCGCCCAGGAAGCCAAGGCCCTCGAACGCGAAATCGACGAGTTCCGCCGCCGCCGCGAAGCCCAGCTCCAAGAACAGGTCATGCGCATGCGCAAAGGCCTCCTCGAAGACATCCGCCAGCGCGTCGAAGAAAAAGCCAAGCGCGACAACTACGATCTCGTCTTCGACAAATCAGGCGTCAGCCCCTCCGGCGTTCCCTTCCTCCTCCACAGCAAGGACGCCGTCGACTTCAGCACCGAAGTCCTCGCTGAACTCAATAAAGGCGCTCCCGCCGGTTCCGCCGCCCCAGCCGCGGAATCCAAAGAACCCCTCGCTCCCGCCGAAGCCGCCCCAGCAGCTCCGGCCGCCCCAGCGGCCCCAGCCGGGAAACCCGCCAAGATCAAGTAATTCCCTAACCCGGCCTCTCCCGGCCGCGCCGTGGAAATCACTCTCGCTCAAACCGCCGCCCTCACCGGCGGCACCATCCTCTGCGGTTCCCCGGACTCCGTGCTGACCGGCTTCGCCGGCCTCCGCGAGGCGTCCCCCGGCGACCTCAGCTTCTTCGCCAACGAGCGCTACATCAACGACCTCCGGCGCACCCGCGCCTCGGCCGTTCTCGTCCCGGAAGGCTTCCCTGCCCCCACGGACTCCCCCACCGCGCTCATCGCCTGCCCCAACGCCTCCGCCGCCTTCGCCGCAGTCGTCCATCGCTTCACGCCCCCGCCGCGCGCCTTCCAAGCAGGCATCCACCCCGCCGCCGCAGTCCATCCATCCGCTCAACTCGACGCCTCCAAGGTCTCCGTCGGACCCTGCGCCGTCATCGAAGCCGGTGCCACCATCGGCGACGGCACCGAAATCGGTCCCGGTGCCATCATCGGCACCGACGCCCGCATCGGCAATGACTGCCGCATCTTCGCACGCGCCACCATCTACCACCGCTGCATCCTCGGCGACCGCGTCACCATCCACTCCGGTGCCGTCATCGGCGCCGACGGCTACGGCTACGAATTCATCAACGGCCGCCACCAGAAGATCGACCAGGTCGGCATCGTCCAGATCGACAACGATGTCGAAATCGGAGCCAACACCACCATCGACCGCGCCCGCTTCGGCCGCACATGGATCGGCGAAGGCACCAAAATCGACAACCTCGTCATGATCGCCCACAACTGCGTCATCGGCCGACACGTCATCATCGTCGCCCAGGCAGGCATCGCCGGCAGTACCCGCATCGCCGATTACACGGTCGTCGCCGCTCAGGTCGGCATCGCCGGCCACCTCGACATCGGCGGCCCAGGCGTCACCTTCACCGCCAAAACCGGCGTCACCGCTAACATCCGTACCCCCGGCACCTACATGGGCACTCCAGCTCAGCCCATGAAGGAATACCAGCACCAGCTCGTCATGGTCCGCCGTCTCCACGACCTCGCCACTCGCCTCAAACGGCTCGAGCAGGACAAGTAAACCGTCGCCGCGCCCTCCCGGCCCTCAACGCTCGGGCTTATCGCCCGGCGCATCCTTCTTCGCGTTCTTCAGAAACCCGTTCAGCAGGGTGTCCACCGCACCCTTCAGCGCGTCACCCCCGCTCGCCGCATCCAGCAGCAGATCCTTCGCCGCATCCTTCAGCGCTCCATTCAGCGACTCCCGGAACTTCGGACTGAAATCAACATCCGGATGCCCGATCTCTCCCGTCGACTGAAACGGAATCGAAAGCAGCCGCTTCTCCGTCAGGATCTTGCTCAGCACGTTCTTGTTCACAATCTCCGCCAGCTTC
>CANHUG010000412.1 GCA_947462995.1 Verrucomicrobiales bacterium
CGGGTCTTTTTCCCGATTCCTGTGTTGCTCGTCGGTTGCGAATCCTGATTCGCGCCCTCCTCGCGCCGTGGACTCGGAAAAAATCCCTCGTCCATAAGACACCATCTGTGAGACGGACTACACTAGGTGCGGCTTGATCCGGAGGTGCGGTGTCTGATGGCCTTGGCGGAGAATCACTGCAGCATCACGTAAAGCTTTCCCGGACTGGGTTGCGGCACCAGCGCCAGATTGCCCTCTGATTGGCGACCCATCCCATGAATCCGCACCAGACCCAACTGACGAATGCCCCGGAATGGCTGCTGGAATGGCAGATGACGAATTGCGAGCGGCTGGCCCTGACGAAGGTGCTGGAACGGGTACAGCCCGAGGTCAGCCTGGAGATCGGGACTTACCGGGGCGGGTCGCTGCAGGTTCTGGCGCAGCTTTCGAAGCGGGTGATTGCGGTGGACATTGATCCGGCGGTGGCGCAGCTCCTTGATGGGAAGTTTCCGAATGTTGAGTTCCGGTGTGGCGATTCCCGGGATCTGCTGCCGGCCGTGATCGGCGAATTGAATGCGGCGGAGGGCCGGACCGGGTTTGTGCTGATCGACGGCGACCACTCTGCCGACGGCGTGTGCCGGGACATTGATGCGGTACTGAAGCTCAAGCCGAAGGGACGGGTGGTGATTATTCTGCACGACAGCTTCAATCCCGAGTGCCGGGCGGGGATGCGGCGGGCGGCGTGGGCGGCGTGTCCCTATGTGCAGTTTGTGGAACTGGACTTTGTGCCTGGAGTGTACCATTACGAGGCGCATGACACGGCGGAGGCGAGGAGCATGTGGGGAGGGTTTGCGTGTTCGGTCCTCGAGCCGGAGCCCCGGACGGGGGCATTGAGCATTGGGGAGTCCCAGCGGGGATTGTTCGAGGCTGTGTTCCGGGATTCGTCGCACGCCGCATCGAAGACGCCCGGGCTGGCCTGGCGCGCGCTGAGGAAGCTCAAGCGGATGGTGCGGGGATGATGGCCGGCCCTTTTGGGCGAGCCGGGACGGGAGACTTGCTGGCGGCTGCGCCACGGGCGGGTCATCGGAACGATGCCGATTCATGATTGCCTTTGCGCACTACAGTTCGGAGCAGGACATCAGCGGAGTGACCACCTGGTTGGTGGATTTCCTTGGGTTTCTGAGAGGGAAGGGCGAGGAAGTCTGCGTCAACCTGCATCATTTCGGGACCGAGGTGGAGCGTGCAAGCGTGCTGGTGCCTCTGAGGGCGGCGGGCGTCGAGGTTTCCATCCGGCGCAAGCCGCATTGGAGCGGGGAAGGGGTGCGCGACGACCTTGAGTTCCTCAACCGGCACCGGCCCACGGTATTCATGCCGCAATGTCTGCCCGCGCATTTCTTTGCGGCCCGGCTGGCGGCGCGGGCCGGAGTGAGCTGTGCGCTGGCCCTGCACGCGGACGACCCCGAGTACTGGGCCCTGCTGGACAGCAGTGTCCCGGAGCGTTGGGATGGGGTAGTGGTGGGGGTTTCCGAGGCCATTGCGGCCGAGAGCCGGCGGCGGAAGCCCGGGGCCGACGTGCGCGTGATCCCGTGCGGCGTCCCCATTCCGTCCATGGCGGCCCGCTGGAGCCCGGAGCGGTTCCGGGTTGTGTATTCCGGCCGGATGGTCGAGCGGCAGAAGAGTGTCGCTCTTGTTATGGACACCCTGATCGGGTTCTGCCGGAATTGTGCCGCGGGCGAGGCCGTGCTGATCGGTGATGGACCGGAACTTGCGGTCCTCAAGGCGCGGGTCGCCGAGGCGGGCCTTGATTCCCGGATCCGGTTCACTGGGCGGCTGGCCCCGGCGGAAGTGGGGCCTGAACTCGCCGCTGCGCAGGCGATTCTGCTGATGTCGGAGTTTGAAGGCCTACCGGTGGCGATGCTGGAGGGGATGGCCTGCGGTCTGGTTCCGGTGGCGCGGCAGATGCGGAGCGGCATTCCGGAGATTGTCCGGGATGGGGAAACCGGGCTCCTGCTGAGTGACGACCCGTCCGCCGCCGCGGAGTCCCTGATCCGTCTGGCTGCGGATCCGGAGCGGTGGGAACGATTGTCTGCCGGTGCGCGGGGCCTTGTGCGCACCTCCTATTCGCAGGAAGCGTGTTTCGAGCGGTGGTGGTCGGTGATCCGGGAACTGCAGGGCAGGGCGCGTCCAGTCTATCCGCTGGCGATGCCGTCCCGGGGGGATCTGCCGCCGCCCGACGAGCGGCTGGGGTCGGTCGACTTGCGCCAGCCGACCCTGCTGACGCGTGGCCTCGGGTGGGGCCGCCGCCTTGCGGGGCGGGTGCTCCGGAAGCTCGGCTTGCGGCGCGGGCACCGGCCGTGAACGGAAACGATGAGGTGGAAACGATGAGTGGCGGGATTTTGTTTTGCAGTACGATGATGGGGCCTGCGTGGGGAGGGTCTGAGGAATTGTGGTCGCAGGCCGCGTTGCAGCTGCATGGGCGTGGAGTGGAGGTGAAGGCGATGGTGAGGGAGCATGGGGATCCGCGGCCGAAGCTTGGGTGGATGGGTGAGTGCAGAGTGGTGAGTTACGGGATGGGAGCGCGGACATTTGTGAGGCGGGTGATGGACCGGATGCGGCCGGAGCGGAGTGCGGTGGCGGTGCTGGCGCGTGAGGTGGGGGACGGGGTGGGGCTGGTGTGTTTTTCGAATGGGGGGATCGGGGAGGAACTGGAGGCTGTGGAGTGGTGTCTGGCGAAGGGTGTGCCGTATGTGCTGGTGTGTCAGGCGAATGCGGAGTCGTGGTGGCCGGAGGACGGGCGGGCGGAGCGGATGGCGGTGGTGTATGCGGGGGCGAGGCGGGTGTATTTTGTGTCGCGGGAGAATCAGCGGCTGCTGGAGCGGCAGCTGGGGGTGAGGCTGGGGAATGGTGAGTGGGTGGCGAATCCGTATGTGGTGGATGCGGGGCGGGAGTTTGGGTGGCCGGGGACGGGTGAGGATGTGCTGCGGTGTGCGGCGGTGGGGCGATTGGATCCGGGGGCGAAGGGTCAGGATCTGTTGTTTGAGGTACTGGGGCGGGAGAAGTGGCGGGGGCGGCGGTTGGAGGTGTCGTTGTACGGGAAGGGGCCGATGGAGCGGTCGCTGCGGCGGCTGGCGGAGATGCACGGGTTGGGCGGGCGGGTGCAATTCCGGGGGCATACGGGAGATGTGACGGCGATCTGGGATGAGCACGAGGTGCTGATTCTGCCGTCGCGGCTTGAGGGGACGCCGCTGGTGCTGATTGAGGCGATGCTGTGCGGGCGGGTGCCGGTGGTGACGCGGATTGCGGGGAACGGGGAACTGGTGACGGACGGGGTGAACGGGTATGTGGCGGCGTATCCGGAGGTGGAGGCGCTGGATGGGGCGCTGGAGCGTTGCTGGGAGGGGAGGGCTGGGTTGAGGGAGATGGGGCAGCGAGCGTATGCGGACATTCGCGGGATGATTCCGCGGGATCCGGCTGGGGATTTTGCGGAGCGGCTGCTGGCGGTGGCCGGGGGTTGAGGGAGTAAGAGACAGGAAATGAGAGGAACGGCGACGAGATGAAGCGGATCACGGTATTGTTATGCACGCACGATCCGCGTGCGGATTATCTGGCGAAGACGGTGGCCGGGCTGCGGGAGCAGACGCTGGGGGTGGACGATTGGCAGCTGGTGGTGGTGGATAACAATTCGGAGCCGCCGGTGGATGCGGGGATGGTGGCGGGGTGGCATCCTGGCGGGGTGGTGCTGCGGGA
>CANHUG010000413.1 GCA_947462995.1 Verrucomicrobiales bacterium
CACCTTCGCCGTCAGCCACTCCGCATTCCCCTTCGCATCACGCGTCTCCAGCGCCGCTTCTTCACGCGACAACCGCAACGGGAAGGTCACATTGATCCACTGCAGCAATCCGTCGTAATCCGGCGTCCCGTCCTCGACTTCGAGGAATCCTAGCACCTTCGCCGGAATCGCCTCGTCGATCACCTCCACCACCATCGCATGCGGATCCTCCGTCGTCAGCGCCTCGTTCCGCAGGCTGTAAATCACCGTCCGCTGCTTGTTCAGCACGTCGTCAAACTCCAGCGTCCGCTTCCGGTACGTGTAGTTCCGCTGCTCCACTCGCTTCTGCGCACTCTCCACCGACTTGTTCAGCCACGGATGCTCCAGCTCCTGCCCGTCCTCCAATCCCATCCGCTCCATCAGCTTCGTCATCCGCTCCGCAGCGCCGAAATTCATCATCAGCGCATCCTCGAAACTGATGTAGAAAATACTCTCGCCAGGGTCCCCCTGACGCGCACAACGACCCCGCAACTGCCGGTCAATCCGCCGCGCTTCATGCCGCTCGGTCGCAATCACAAACAACCCGCCCAATTCCGCCACGCCTGCGCCCAGCTTGATGTCCGTCCCCCGGCCAGCCATGTTCGTCGACACGGTCACCGCTCCGCGCTGACCGGCCCCAGCCACAATCTCCGCCTCGTACCGGTGATTCTTCGCATTCAGCACCTGGTGCGGAATCTTCTGCAGCTTCATCATCCGCGACAGCGTCTCCGAAGCCTCCACACTAGCCGTCCCCACCAGGATCGGCTGTCCGTTCTCATGCCGCTCCTTGATCAGCGTGATCACCGCATTGTACTTCTCCCGCCGCGTCTTGTAGATCTTGTCGTTGTTGTCCTTCCGGGTCACCGGACGATTCGTCGGAATGATCAGCAGGTCGAGTTTATAAATGTCGTGAAACTCGCTCGCCTCGGTCTCCGCCGTCCCCGTCATCCCCCCGAGCTTGTGATACAGCCGGAAGTAGTTCTGAATCGTGATCGTCGCCAGCGTCTGCGTCTCCTTGTCAATCTTCACCCCCTCCTTCGCCTCCACCGCCTGGTGCAACCCGTCGCTCCACCGCCGCCCTGGCATCGGCCGCCCCGTGTGCTCATCAAGAATGATCACCTTCGGCTCGCCCGCAGGCTCGCCTTCCTTGTGCACCGCTCCGACCATGTAATGCACGTCCCGCTCATACAGGCAATACGCCCGCAGCAGCTGCGAAATGTTATGCATCCGCTGCGCCTGCACGTCCATCTTCGCCTGCACCGCTTCCTTCGCCGCCAGCCGCTCCTCAGGACTCAATCCCTTGTTCTGATCAATGTCCGCAAACGCCGTCGCCAGATCCGGCAACACAAACGCATCCGGATCATCCGGACTCAGGAACTTCCGCCCCTTCTCCATCAGGTCCGCCTCATGCGACTTCTCATCAATGCTGTAGTACAACTCCTCCTTCAGCGCAAACAGCGCCTTCTTCTGCGGATCCACATAGAAATTCAATTCCGCCTTCTCCAGCGCACGCCGGTACTCTGGTTCCTCCATCATCCGCAGCAACGCACGGTGCCGCGGCTGACCAAGCTTCAGCTTCGTCAGAAGATCCCCAGTCGCATCATGCTTGCCAGCATCCCCCAGCGCCTTCGCCTCACCAGCAATCTGATTCAGCAGCAATCCCTGCTGCCTCACCAACCGCTCCACCATCGGCTTGTACCGGTCATACTGCTGCGAATCATGCTTCACCGGCCCGCTGATGATCAGCGGCGTCCGCGCCTCGTCGATCAGCACGCTGTCCACTTCATCAACGATCGCAAACCAGTGCCCGCGCTGCACCTGCTCATCCACACTCTGCGCCAGCCCGTTGTCCCGCAGATAATCAAAACCAAACTCCGCATTCGTCCCGTACGTTACATCGCACGAGTACTGATGCCGCCGCAGCGGCGGCGACTGATCATGCTGAATGCAGCCCACCGTCAGCCCGAGATACTGCAGCAGAAAACCCATCCACTCCGCATCCCGCCGCGCCAGGTAGTCATTCACCGTGATGACGTGCACGCCGCGTCCCGTCAATCCATTCAAATACAGCGGCAGCGTCGCCACAAGGGTCTTCCCTTCACCCGTCGCCATCTCCGCAATCTTCCCGTGATGCAGCACCATCCCGCCAATCAGCTGCACGTCAAAATGCACCATCTCCCAGGTGATCGGCTGATCACACACGGTCAACGGACTCCCCGACAACCGCCGCGCCCCGTTCTTCACCACCGCAAACGCCTCCGGCAGAATCCGGTTCAGATACGCCTGCACCTCCCGGTAGTCATCGAGCTTCGCCAGCTCCGCCTTCCACTGCGCCGTCTTCTCCCGCAGCACACTCTCTGGCTTCGACTGAAGCTCCTGCTCCAGCTTGTTGATCTGCTGAACCACAGGCCAAAGCTTCTTCAGCTCCCGCTGATTCTTCGAACCGACGATCTTACGGAGTATCCAGTGCAGCATGGGGCGGCTTTAGGCGAGTGTGAAAATTCAGGGAATGTGGAGCATGCCGGGAGCATCCGGAAAGGCAACCGCTATTCCCCTTGAAAGCGCTCCGCCCGAAAAGGTGTGTCTGTCTACTTTCTAATGCGGGCATTTCACCGCCGCAGGCACCGCCACCGCAATCAGCCACGTCTCCACTTTCTCCGCCGGAACCCCCGTCAATCGACTCAAAGCCTCCCGGTAAACCCCCATCTGCTCCCCATGCCGCTCCGGCAGCCTCTCCGCCGCCTCAGCCGCATCCGCCACCGCGTCCGTCTTGAAATCAATCAACTGCACCCGCTCCACACCGCCGCCCTCCCAATGGTGCAGCACCACCCGGTCAAACACCCCGCTCACCAGCTCCCCGCGCTCCACATAATCAAACGCCTGCTCCCGCCACAAGGTACACCGCCCCTCCGGCCGCTCCAGCAGCGCCCGAACCCCCGGCTCCTCAAGGCATCGACCCACCATCGCCGCCACCCCAGCCCCAGCAGCCTCCAACCTCGCCAGCCACCCAGCATCCCCTTCCCCATCCACCCACTCCAGCCCGCTCAGTAACGCATGCACCACGTTCCCCGCCGCCATCGCCGCATGCCTCCTCCCATCAAACACCGCCTCTCCCCCACCCGTCGCCGTCCGCCGCACCAGCACAGGCTTCCTCACCCGACCCGCCCTCGCCACATCCCTCACCCCATCCTTCAACCCATCCCCCACCCCCGCAAACAAATCCCCCTGCTCCACCACCGTCCGCTCCGCCCGCAACGCATGCCCCAGATACCAGTCATCCTTCCCCCACCGCGCCACACACGCCGCCCGGAATCCCCCAGCCACATAATCCTCCAATCCCTCCCGACCCAGCACCTCCCGCACCAGTCGCGCAAATCCCAGCGCCCCAGTCCCCGCCCCCGACGCCGGCTTCGTTCTCGCCTTCCTCACCGGCAGCAGCACCACATTGCACCACCGCGCCCGCGTCACCATCACATAAAGCTGCGCTAACCTCTCCAGCCACGTCCTCGCACCCATCTCCGCCAGCGCCTCCCGCAACACCGGATCGGTCTCACTAACCGCACGCGCCGGCAGCATCGTCAGCCAATCCAGTCGTCCGTCTTCGTACCGGAACCCTTTGTCCACCCGGCTCTGAAACATCTTCCCGTCATGCAGATCCGCCAGCACCACCACATCAAATGTCAGGCCTTTGCACTTGTGCGCATTCA
>CANHUG010000414.1 GCA_947462995.1 Verrucomicrobiales bacterium
ACTCACCCACATCTCCCGCGGCAATATCACCGGCTTCAGCCTCCGCACCATACGCTGGCGCTGCATCTCATGGAGCGACGGCACCACCGAACTCTACGACCACAACACCGACCCCGGCGAGTGGCACAACGTCGCCGCTCTCCCCGCCAACGCCGACACCCTAGCCCATCTCAAGAACCTCCTCGCCGCCCGCCGCTGACTCCGACTTCCCCCCCTTCCACGCAAGCATGCTCAATCCGACAACCCACGACGTAACCCCAAGCGTAGCCTCCCCGCCCCAATCCCTTCCCCAGATTTCATGCCCTCCCCTCTCGCCCATGCCGGCTGGCACCTCGAACACTCCTACGCCTCACTCCCCGGCATCTTCCACAAAGCCAGCCACCCCGAGCCCGTCCGCCGCCCCGCGCTCGTCATCTTCAACCACACCCTAGCCGCCTCCCTCGGGCTCGACGCCGCCCTCCTCGATTCACCAGAAGGCGCATCCATCTTCGGCGGCAATTCCCTCCCTCACGGCTCACGCCCGCTCGCCCAGGCCTACGCCGGTCACCAGTTCGGCCACTTCACCTTCCTCGGCGACGGCCGCGCCATCCTCCTCGGCGAACAAATCGCCCCCGACAACCGCCGCTGGGACGTCCAGCTCAAAGGTTCAGGCCCCACTCGCTTCTCCCGCCGCGGCGACGGCCGCGCCGCCATCGGCCCCATGCTCCGCGAATACCTCGTCAGCGAAGCCATGCACGCCCTCGGCATCCCCACCACCCGCAGTCTCGCCGTCACCCTGACAGGCGAATCCGTGCGCCGCGACTCCCTCCTCCCGGGTGCCGTCCTCACCAGAATCGCCGCCAGCCACATCCGCGTCGGCACCTTCGAATGGGCCGCCGCCTCCGGCGACCTCGACGCCGCCTCCGCTCTCGTCAATTACACGCTCGCACGCCACTTCCCGGACACCCCCGTCACCGATTCCCCTGCCCTCGCCCTCCTCAACGCCGTCGCCGCACGCCAGGCAACCCTCATCGCCCAATGGCAACTCGTCGGCTTCATCCACGGCGTCATGAACACCGACAACATGGCCCTCTCCGGCGAAACCATCGACTACGGTCCCTGCGCCTTCATCGATCACTACGACCCAGCCACCGTCTTCAGCTCCATCGACCGCCACGGTCGCTACGCCTATCACAATCAGCCACCCATCGCCCACTGGAACCTCACCCGCTTCGCCGAGGCCCTCCTCCCACTCATCCACCCTGACGAATCCTCCGCCGTCTCCGCCGCTCAATCCGCCCTCAAGGCCTTCCCGGATACCTGCGCTCGCCACCAGTACGACGGGCTCAAAGCCAAACTCGGCCTCGTCTCCGACCTCCCCGGCGACCGCGCCCTGACCGATGACTTCCTCTCATGGATGCACTCATCCCGCGCCGACTTCACCAACGCCTTCGCCGCTCTCTCCAACGGCAATCTCCCCGAAAACACCAACGAGGACGCCGTCTTCCATTCATGGCACCAGCGCTGGCTCAACCGCCTCTCCGCCCAACCGCTCCCCATCGACGACGCCCTCGCCCTCATGCGCCAGCACAACCCGGCCGTCATCCCGCGCAATCACAAGGTCGAAGCAGCCCTCGCCGCCGCCACCTCCGGCGATCTGACCCCGTTCCACCAACTCCTCGCCATCGTCACCAACCCCTTCGCCCACGGCAACATCCCCGTCGAATTCTCCCAACCCGGCCCCGCCAATTGCTCCTATCAGACGTTCTGCGGAACCTGACCATCCCCAGCGCTCACCCCGCAAAAACGAAAAAACCCCGGCCGCGGTATCTCCGCGCACCGGGGCTCTTTCATCATTCGTCCTATCCCACCCTCACTTCGCGGCCAGCGCGTCCGCAATCACTTTCCCAAGCTCCTCACTCTCCGGCGCAGTCCCGGAATCAAAGCGCTTCACCAGCTTCCCATCCTTCCCGATCACAAACTTCGCAAAGTTCCACTTCACATCGCCAGGCGCAGACGACGTCGGCCCAGTCAGCGCCTCGTACAACGGATGCTTCGGCGACGACTTCACATTCACCTTATCAAACATCGGAAACGTCACTTTGTACTTCGTCGTGCAGAAGGTCTTGATCTCCGCCGCCGTCCCTGGCTCCTGCCCACCGAAATCATTGCACGGGAATCCCAGCACCGTGAATCCCTTGTCCTTCATCTTGTCCTGCAGCGCCTGCAATCCCGCATACTGCTTCGTATAACCGCACTGCGACGCCACATTCACAATCAGCAGCACCTTCCCTTTGTAATCACCCAGCGTCGCTTCCTTGCCGTCAATCGTCTTCAGCGGAATGCTGTACAAGGATGGCGCGTCAGCAGCACGGGCAGAGATCATGCCAGCAGCAAGGGTCAGAAGGAAAGCGAGTCGTTTCATATACTCAAAACAACGCTCCCTCTGCCCGCCCGGTTCCTCCGTAGTCGCGGATCCCCCTCCCGTCACCTTTCGGAACTTGGCAAATCCCCGCGCCCGTGCTTGTCTCAATCACCTTTCCAGTCGGTCCCCCGCCGCCCACCTCCTCCCCCACCGTGCTCTCCAAACTCCTGCGCCGCATCCTCCTCGCCGCCCTCCTCATGGTGGTCCTCTTCGAAGCCGCAGGCTGGCTCATCTTCAAGTTCCCTCTCGATCCCCCCAGAACGCTCCTCCTCAAAAATGACCTCCCAGGCTGCACCAAAGACGTCAAACTCGTCTTCGACCGCCGCCAGACCCGCAGATTCTCCCTAGCAGACCAAAAACAACCCGGCACCGTCCGCATCTTCTGCCTCGGCGGTTGGGCCACCCTCGCCATGAACCAGAACGACCCCGACACATGGTGGGGTCGCCTCCAGTCCGCTCTCACCGCCAAAGGCCTCAAGGTCGAAACCGCCGCCCGCGGCGCCGAACGCACCAGCCTCGCCGACAACGTCGCCCTCACCACCCCCATCATCGAATCCCTCCGCCCGGACATCATCATCGTCAACGCAGGCTTCGATGACGCCCTCGTCCACCCGCTCGATTACCAGTACAACGCCGCCGCCGTCGCCGCACGCCTCACACCTCAGCCACCCTCCCTCCGCGACCACCTCGTCAGCTTCTCCCAATCCGTCCGCTTCAAACGCTGGTGGAGCACCCGCCGCGAAATGGGCCTCGCCCAGAATACCATCGGCCGCACCGACGCCCTCCGCACCAGCATCTCCAATGCCCAGGCCGCTGTCGCCAAACTCCCCGTCGTCGACGGCGTCCCCCGCAATCCACCAAACGACCCGCTCGCAGAATACCTCGACGCCCTCAAAGCCCTCGACGCCCTCGCCGCACGCACCGGAGCCTCACTCATCCTCACCGGAGAACCTTCCCTCCTCGGCGAATTCACCAGCATCTCCGACGAAGAACGTCTCCTCGGCTACGTCTCCGCCTCCATCCACGGCGACCGCGCGGACCGCCCCGCACGCCCGCTCCCATCATGGATCCTCTCCGAAATGAACCGCTTCGCCTCCGCCACCCAATCCCACGCCGCCGCCAAGGGCATCCCATGGATCAACCTCAACGGCCTCGTCCCACGCGACACCAACCACTTCGTCACCGAGGTCATGCTCACTGACGCCGGCGCAGCCAAAATGGCCGAAATCCTGCTTCCCACCGTCGAACCAGTCGTCCGCAGCAAATCCACCCGCTGACCAATCCCCGCCTCTCATCAGTAC
>CANHUG010000415.1 GCA_947462995.1 Verrucomicrobiales bacterium
CTCCGACGCCGGCTGGAACGCGGACTACTACGACCCCGCCACCTTCATCGACATGTGGCTCACCGACGGCGGCAACAACCGCACCGGCTGGTCCAACCCAGCCTTCGATAAGCTCCTCGAAGAATCCGGCCAGTGCACCGACGCCGCTTCCCGCCTCGCCACGCTCCGCAAAGCCGAAGCCCTCCTCCTCTCGGAAGCCCCCGTCCTCCCCTACTACTACTACACCCGCACCCGCATGATCCACCCGTCCGTCGTCGGCTGGACCAAACGTCTCCTCGACGACCGCATGTGGAAATACTTCGACCTCCGCTACCCGCCTCCTCCAAGCTCCATGGATAGCGAACTCCGCAGGGAATAACCCACCCGCCCATCTCTTCCCCATCCATGCTCCGCTTCATCGCCAGTCGTCTCCTCCAGTCCGCTGCCGTCCTCCTCGCAGTCTTCACCATGACGTTCTTCATGATCCGTCTCGCCCCAGGCGATCCCTTCGCCTCCGAGAAGAGCATGAACCCGGACGTCAAAAAGGAACTCGAACGCCAGTACGGCCTCAACGAAAGTCTCTCCGTCCAGTACTGGAAAGCCCTCTCCTCCTACGGCCGCGGCGACTTCGGGCTCTCCATGAAAAACCAGGGCATGCGTAACGGCAAAATCATCCGCGACTCATTCCCTGTCTCCCTCATCGTCGGCGCAGCCGCCCTCGTCGTCGCCCTCGCCATCGGGCTCCCCGCTGGCATCATCGCCGCCGTAAAACGCAACACATGGCTCGATGTCGGCCCAATGTCCCTCGCCATGATCGGCATCTGCCTCCCCACCTTCGTCATGGGCCCCATCCTCATCGCCTTCTTCGGCCTCAAATGGCGTCTCCTCAACGTCGCCGGCTGGTTCGAACCCACCGACTGGATCCTCCCAGCCGCCACCATGGGCCTATCATACGCCGCCTACATCTCCCGCCTCGCCCGCGGCGGCATGCTCGAGGTCCTCAGTCAGGACTACATCCGCACCGCCCGCGCTAAAGGCGTCCCCGGCTGGCTCATCATCATCCGCCACACGCTCCGCAACGGTCTCCTCCCAGTCGCCGCCTTCCTCGGCCCGGCCCTCGCAGGCATCACCACCGGCTCGTTCATCATCGAGAAAATCTACAATCTCCCAGGCCTCGGCCAGCACTTCGTCAGCGCCGTCTTCAACCGCGACTACACGCTCATCCTCGCCACCACCGTCCTCTACGCCGCCCTCCTCGTCGCCATGAACCTCGTCGCCGACATCATCGTCGCATGGATGAACCCGCGCGTCCGTCTCTCCTCATGACCGCCTCCGCTTCCCTCGTCTCCCCAACCCACGAATCCGTCCGCGGGCGCTCGCTCTGGCAGGACTCATGGGCTCGCCTCCGCCGCAACCGCGCCGCCGTCGCCGGCATGGTCATCCTCTCGCTCATCATCGTCGTCTGCATCGCCGGCCCATGGTTCCTCCCATGGCAACCCGACGCCCAGGACCTCAAACTCAAAGCCGTCCCCCCAGGCACCTCCTCCCTCGTCCCCGGCACCTCCACCACCGCCACCCACTGGCTCGGCACCGACAGTCTCGGCCGCGATCTCCTCGTCCGAACCCTCAAAGGCGGCCGCGTCTCTCTCATGGTCGGCCTCATCGCCACTCTCGTCGCCCTCTTCATCGGGGTCTCCTACGGTGCCACCGCCGGCTACGTCGGCGGCCGCGCCGACGCCTTCATGATGCGTCTCGTAGACATCCTCTACGCGCTCCCCTTCATGATCTTCGTCATCCTCCTCACCGCCACCCTCGGCGAATTCGTCGAACAACGCTTCGGCAACAGCATCTACGTCGTCTTCGCCGCCATCGGTGCCGTCGAATGGCTCACCATGTCCCGTATCGTCCGCGCTCAGGTCCAGTCCCTCGTCCGCCAGGAATTCGTCGAAGCCGCCCGCTCCCTCGGCCTCCCCTCATGGAAAATCATCGCCCGCCACATCCTCCCTAACGTCCTCGGCCCGGTCATCGTCTACGCCACCCTCACCGTCCCAGCCGTCATGCTCCTCGAAGCCGGTCTCAGCTTCCTCGGCCTCGGCGTCCAGCCCCCCGGCACCTCATGGGGCACGCTCATCAACGACGGCGCCAAAAACATCGAAACCAGCTGGTGGATGCTCACCTTCCCAGCCCTCTTCTTCTCCGCCACGCTCTTCTGCCTCAACTTCGCAGGCGATGGCCTCCGCGACGCCCTCGACGTCCGCACCGCCAAAGACTGACTCCCACCCGCCTCCCAAGGGCTCACGCCACCCCCACGATCTCCACCGCCGTCGCCGCACGCCCCGGACTCATCTCCACCCGCTCGCCCTTCCGGCGCTTCAACAGCCGCGACCCCAGCGGCGACGCCCTCGTGATCACCATCACCAGCTGGCCATCCACCTCCACCTCCATCCCCCCCGCCGCCGGCCCCACAAAACAATAGAACTCCCCGTCCCCGCCCCGCAGCGCCACCAGCGCCCCCTCCCCGATCGGCTGCCCCTCGGCATAATCACGCACCCGCAGGCTCTCATACTCCGTCAACGCCTCCCGCGTCTCCACCACCCGAGCCGCCTGCCCACGCGCCAGATACGACGCCTCCAGATTCCTCGTGTCGTACTTGTTCTCCGCCTTGCTGTCAGGATCCGTCGCCGCCGCAGTCGTCGCACGCGCCGCCTCCATCCCAGCCTCAAGCGTTCCCTTCAGCTGCTCTCTGATTTTTCCAATAATCTGGTCCTTGTCCACCACCCTCCCGCCCTGCCCCAGCACCCAGCCGCCAGCAAGCCAAAACCGCTCCACACCCTTCGCCGATTGACTTGCCCCACCCCTCGCGCCACGTCCCCAAGCCCCGCCTCGCCCGCCTCATCGCCCTCCTCTCCCACCCCACAATGCGCCTCGAAGACCTAAACCCGGCCCAGCGCCAGGCCGCCCAGACCATCAGCGGCCCAGTCCTCATCCTCGCAGGCGCAGGCACCGGCAAAACCCGCGTCATCACCACCCGGATCTGCCACCTTCTCTCCAAGGGCGTCCGCCCGGACTCCATACTCGCCGTCACCTTCACCAACAAGGCCGCCAACGAAATGCGCGAACGCGTCGGCACCATGGTCGCTAAAGCCAAGGCCTCCAAGCTCACCATCTCCACCTTCCACAGTCTCTGCGTCCGCATCCTCCGCCGCGACATCGAACGCCTCGGCTACAAACACAACTTCACCATCTACACCCAGAGCGAGCAATCCGGCCTCATGAAGCGCATCATCGTCAAATGCGCCGCCCATGGCGAAAAACTCGACGCCGATACCGCCATCAGTCTCCTCTCCCGCCAGCGCAACAAGGGCGTCCCCGCAGACCCCAACCCCCAGGCGCTCATCCACGACGTCGGCCGCGAATACCACCGCCAGATGAAGCTCCTCAACGCCGTGGACTTCGACGACCTCCTCACTCTCGCGGAAAAACTCCTCCGCGACTTCCCGGACGTCGCCTCCGCATGGCAGGCCCGCTACGACCACATCATGGTCGACGAATTCCAGGACACTAACAAGCTCCAGATGGACCTGCTCCGCCGTCTCACCGGCCCCCACCGCAACATCTGCGTCGTCGGCGATGACGACCAGTCCATCTACGGCTTCCGCGGCGCCGAAATCTCCAACATCCTCGAATTCGAACGCCACTTCCCTAACCCCACCGTCGTC